>NZ_JBVJNN010000003.1:43022-159519 GCF_055583685.1 Streptomyces sp. NPDC104581 | reverse complement strand
TCCCCCCCTCCCCCCCTCCCCCCCCCCCCCCCCCCCCCCCCCCCTCCCCCCCCCCCCCCCCCCCCACCCCCCCCCCCCCCCCCCCCCCGCGTCGCGCGTGCCGTGCCGGTGACCGTGCGGGTCAGTGGCTGTGGCCGTGGCCGCCGTGACCGGCGTCGGCCTCTTCCTCGGCCGGCTTCTCGACGACCAGGGTCTCGGTCGTGAGGAGCAGCGCGGCGATGGAGGCGGCGTTCTCCAGCGCGGAGCGGGTGACCTTGACCGGGTCGATGACGCCGGCCTTCACCAGGTCGACGTAGTCGCCGGTGGAGGCGTTGAAGCCGTGGCCCTTGTCGAGCTCGGCGACCTTGGCGGTGATGACGTAGCCCTCGAGGCCGGCGTTCTCGGCGATCCAGCGCAGCGGCTCGACCACGGCGCGGCGGACGACCGCGACACCGGTGGCCTCGTCGCCCGACTTGCCCAGGCCGTCCTCGAGCACCTTGGCGGCGTGCACCAGGGCGGAGCCACCACCGGAGACGATGCCCTCCTCGACCGCGGCGCGGGTCGCGGAGATGGCGTCCTCCAGACGGTGCTTCTTCTCCTTCAGCTCCACCTCGGTGGCGGCGCCGACCTTGATCACGCACACGCCGCCGGCCAGCTTCGCGAGGCGCTCCTGGAGCTTCTCGCGGTCCCAGTCGGAGTCCGTGGACTCGATCTCGGCCTTGATCTGGTTGACGCGGCCCGTGACCTCGGTGCTGTCGCCACCGCCGTCGACGATGGTCGTGTCGTCCTTGGAGACGGTGACGCGGCGGGCGGTGCCCAGCACGTCGAGACCGGCCTGGTCGAGCTTGAGGCCGACCTCCTCGGCGATGACGGTCGCGCCCGTGAGGGTGGCGATGTCGCCGAGCATGGCCTTGCGGCGGTCACCGAAGCCGGGGGCCTTCACGGCGACGGCGTTGAACGTGCCGCGGATCTTGTTGACGACGAGGGTGGAGAGCGCCTCGCCCTCGACGTCCTCGGCGATGATCAGCAGCGGCCGGGAGCCGCCCGCCTGGATGACCTTCTCCAGCAGCGGGAGCAGGTCCTGGATGGAGCCGATCTTGCCCTGGTTGATCAGGATGTACGGGTCGTCGAGGACGGCCTCCATACGCTCCTGGTCGGTCACCATGTACGGCGAGAGGTAGCCCTTGTCGAAGGCCATGCCCTCGGTGAACTCCAGCTCCAGGCCGAAGGTGTTGGACTCCTCGACGGTGATGACACCGTCCTTGCCGACCTTGTCCATCGCCTCGGCGATGAGCTCGCCGACCTGCGAGTCCTGGGCGGAGAGCCCGGCGACGGCGGCGATGTCGGACTTGTCGTCGATCGGGCGGGCCGTGTCCAGCAGCTCCTTGGAGACGGCGGCGACGGCGGCGTCGATGCCCTTCTTCAGGGCGGCCGGGGAGGCGCCGGCGGCGACGTTGCGCAGGCCCTCGCGGACCAGCGCCTGGGCCAGCACGGTGGCGGTGGTGGTGCCGTCACCCGCGATGTCGTTGGTCTTGGTCGCCACCTCCTTCACGAGCTGGGCGCCGAGGTTCTCGTACGGGTCGTCGAGCTCGACCTCGCGGGCGATCGTGACGCCGTCGTTGGTGATGGTGGGGGCGCCGAACTTCTTGTCGATGACGACGTTGCGGCCCTTGGGGCCGATCGTCACCTTCACCGTGTCGGCAAGCTTGTTGACGCCGCGCTCAAGGGCGCGACGGGCGTCCTCGTCGAACTTCAGGATCTTCGCCATGGGAGCTTTCTCTTGTCCTCTCGAACGAACAACGAACTACGCCCCGGACCGCCCGGCGATGCGGGGGCCAGGGGCGCAGTTTCACAGCGGGACTGTGAGGATTACTTCTCGATGATCGCGAGCACGTCGCGAGCCGAGAGGACGAGGTACTCCTCGCCGCTGTACTTCACCTCAGTGCCGCCGTACTTGCTGTACAGAACGACGTCGCCGACGGAAACGTCGAGCGGGAGCCGCTCGCCGTTCTCGAAGCGACCCGGACCGACGGCCAGGACGACGCCCTCCTGGGGCTTCTCCTTGGCAGTGTCCGGAATAACCAGGCCAGAGGCCGTGGTCTGCTCTGCGTCGAGCGGCTGGACCACGATGCGGTCCTCGAGCGGCTTGATGGCAACCTTGGTGCTGGCGGTCGTCACGATCCGACCTCCCCCTTCGGAGATCTCACGGGGTTAACTGTCTGGGTCGCGTGACCGGGCTCGATCCGTCGTCGCGGGTGCCGGACCTGTCCTGCCACGCATTTGGCACTCTCCAGTGGGGAGTGCCAGACATGACACTATGACCGCGATTAGCACTCGGTCAAGCTGAGTGCCAGTCGAGGCCCGGCGGTGGCCCGATCGGGTGGCCGCCTCCTAGACGTAGTCCTCCAGCTTCGCCACCGCGTAACCCTTGTCCGTGATCGTCTTCATGACGTGCCGGATCATGTCGGGCATCGAGCCCTTCCAGTCCTCCTTGCCGCGGAAATGCGTGAGGACGATGTCCCCGGGGTGCAGTTTCCGGTCCCACTCGCGCCACTCCATGTGGTCGGGGAACGCCTCGGACGACCAGAGCGGCACCGCCTTGACGCCGCAGGACTTGGCGGCGCGGAGGGTGCCGGCGTCGTAGTTGCCGTACGGCGGCCGGAACAGCTCGGGCCGCTTTCCGAACCGCTTCTCGATCCTGTCCTGCTGGCCGCAGATCTCCCGCTTCTGCTTCTCGTAGGAGAGCCCGGGGAGGTAGGGGTGGGTGAGGGTGTGGTTGTGCAGGGAGACGCCGCGGGCCTGCATCTTCTTGAAGTAGGCGTAGTTGTCGCTGATGACGTAGTCACTGAGGAAGGCGCTGTACGGGATCTTCAACTCGGTCATCATGCGCAGCAGTTCGGGGTCCTTCTCGGCGCCGTCGTCGATCGTCAGGAAGACGACCTTCTCCTTCGTGGGGACGCTGGTGAAGACCGGCGGGAGGGTCGCGCCGCCCGTGACCTCGAAGCCCTTGCGCGTGGTGATCCGCGGCTTCACCGCGGGCGGCGGGGGCGCGGCGAGCGGGGTCCTGGCGAGCTTCCACTTCTTGGCAGCGACGGCTCGCACCGCCTGGGCCCTGGCGACGGCGGCCTCGGCCTTCTTCACGTCCGCCTTCTCCGCCTCGGCCTTCTTCGCGGCCTCGGCCTTCTTCGCGGCTTCGGGGCCCGCCCGGCCCGGCGTCGCGGCGGCGGACTCGACGGGTCCGCCGCCTCCGCCGCCCCCGTCCCCGCTCCGGCCGCCGCGGTCACCCCCGCCCCGGTCACCGGACTCCCCCGCGCAGGCGGAGCCCAGCGCGGCGATCAGGAGTACGGCGGCGACCGCGCGTGTCCGTCCGCCGGTGTGCCTCTTGCGCCGCTCTGCGGCCTTTTCTTCGTTTTGTCGTACTAGTTGCATGGCGCCGCATCCTGTCAGCGCGCGGCCCGCGCGCCCGGCCGACACCGCCGGTGAGCGCCGACGGTCCCCCGCCTGGCCCACAATGGCCCGGTGACCGACCGCACCGACCGCACCCCCTCCCCCGCACCGTCGCTCGCCCCGCTGCTCTCCGACGAGGGTCAGGCCCTGCTCACCGCCCTCCGCGACCACGACCCGGCCCAGGAGCTGGCCCTCGCCACCCGGCTGCGCCGCGACCACCCGGCCGAACTGGTCTCCGCGGCCCTCGCGCAGGCCCGGCTGCGACAGCGGGCGGTCGCCAAGTTCGGCGAACGGGACGCGTACCGCATGTACTTCACGCCGCACGGCGTCGAGCAGGCCACCCGCACCTCGGTCGCCGCCCACCGGGCGGGCCGGTTCCGGGACATCGGCCCGCGGGACGGCGGCCCGGCCCGGATCACCGACCTGTGCTGCGGCGTCGGCGGCGACGCGATCGAACTGGCGCGCGCGGGGTTCGCCGTGACGGCGGTCGACCGCGACCCCGTGACCTGCGAGATCGCCGCGCTCAACGTCCGCACGCTGGCACCGGACGCCCCGCCCGCGACAGTCGTGCGCGCGGACGTCCTGGCGTACGACCTGGCCGCCGCGCCAGCCCCCGACGCCCTCTTCGTCGACCCGGCCAGACGCGGCGGCCGGGGGCGGATCTTCGATCCGGAGGCGTACTCGCCGCCGCTGTCCTGGGCGGTCGAGGCGGTACGCGCGGTCGGCGCCGGCGGCATCAAGATCGCGCCCGGTATCCCGCACGAGCTGGTCCCCGACGACTTCGAGGCCGAGTGGATCTCCGACGGCGGCGACGTCAAGGAGGCGGTGCTCTGGCACCGCGCGACGGGGCCGGGGCCGGGTGCGGAATCCGGTCCGGGGCCGCGGGCGGGTGCGATCACGCCCGGCGCCCGGCGCGCCACACTGCTTCCCGCCGGTCTCACCCTGACCGGCCGCGGCCTGCCGGACCCACCGGTCAGGGAGGTCGGCCGCTATCTGTACGAGCCGGACGGCGCCGTCATCCGCGCCCATCTGGTCGCCGAGGTCGCCGACGAGCTGGACGGCGGGCTGATCGACGAGACCATCGCGTACATCACGGCGGACGTACGGCGCCCGACGCCGTACGCGGTGGCGTACGAGATCACCGACGTGCTGCCGTTCAACCTGAAGCGGCTCAAGGCCCTGCTCCGGGAGCGCGGCGTGGGCGTCCTGACGGTCAAGAAGCGCGGCTCGCCCGTCGAACCGGAGGAGCTGCGGCGGAGGATGAAGCTCCAGGGGCGGGAATCGGCCACGGTCTTCCTGACCCGGGTCGCGGGCGCGCCCACCATGCTTCTCGGCCACCCGGCCTGAGCCCGGCCCCCGAAACCTGCCATTCACCGCGATTCGCCATGCCCTGGTACGTGTTTGAGACGGTTTCAGCATCCCGCGTCCATATCCTCTGGCGTGTTCCCGTCATAAGCTCCCCTGTTGGGGCGGTTTGAGGCGTACCGCCGGAACACCGCGTATCGCGAGGGTGGTTGGGGCGGGAAATGGCTTCTTACGGGGGTACACCGGCGTACGACGGCGCATGGACGCCGCCCGATCCGTCCGGGCGGCGCGAGATGCCTCAACTGCTGCTCGTCGCCCGGTGGTTGGTCCACGCGCTGTTCGGTTTCACCGTGCTGGGCGGAGTCGGCCTGCTCCTCTCGGCCGCCGCGGCGGACGCGGTGGACGCCGGACTCATCGGTCTGACCCTGTGGGCGGCGGCGCCCGGCACGGTGGGCTGGCTGCTGTCCCGGCGGCTGTGGACCGGCGGCGTGCGGGAGTGGCGGGCCCTGATCGCCGTCCAGGCATGGCTGGTTCTGGGCGGCGTCTCCAACATCACCGAGGGCTCCTTCCAGGGCTTCACCCAACTCGTCCTGCCGGTACTGATCCTGGTCTTCCTGTGGCACCCCGAGAGCCGGGAGTGGCTGCGGCTCGACCCGGAACGGCGGTCGCCACACCGGCCGTTCTCGTTCGCCCGGTTCATCAGGTGGCGCGGCGACGGGGGCCAGACGGCGCTCGAATACCTCGGGCTGTTCGTCCTCGTGGCCGCGATCATCGTCGGGCTCACGGCGAGCGGCGTCGGCGGGCAGGTGTCCGACGGCCTGCGGTCCGCGGTCTGTTCGATCACCGGCGCGGCGTGCCCGGCGGGCGCCGACGGCGACTCCGTCGAGGCGGGCGACGGCCGGGAGGGCGTCGACGGCGGCCCGGCCGACCCGGGCGGTCCCGGGGACCCCGGCGCTCCGCGGAACGACAACGGCGGCACCGTCCCGGTGGGCGTCGAGACCGACGAGGACCGCGAGGAGGGCGCCGCCGGTGAGCCCGGCTGGGAGGACGACGAGGCCGCGGCCGGCAACGGCGAGGACGACGGGGAGAAGGCCGAGGACTGCGGAGGCTGGGGCTTCTTCTCCTGCGCGGCCGACCGTGGCGGCCAGGTCGTCAAGGGCCTCTTCGTGGACGGCCTCTGGGGCGACGTCACCGGCGTCTGGGACCTCGTCACCGACCCGGGCGGCACCTGGGACGGCCTCAAGGAGTACGGCGGCAGCCTGGGCGACAAGTGGTCGGAGGACTCCAAGGACGCCGGTGACAAGTGGGCCAGGGGCGACTACCTCGACGCCCTGACCGACTGGGGCGGCGCGTCCGTCAACACGGTGGTCACGGCAGGCGACGACATGTTCGTCGGCGACGAGGTCCGCGACCGGTGGAACAACGGCGAGAAGACCCGGGCGGTCACCGACGTCGTGTGGAACGTCGGATCGATCTTCATCCCCGGCTACAACGCGGCCAAGGTAGGCGGGAAACTCGGCAAGGCCGGGAAGCTGGGCAAGCTCGGGAAACTCGGCAAGGCGGCCGACAAGGCCCGCGAGGCCGCCGACCGCGCCCGCAAGGCCGCGGAGAGGGGCGACGTCAAGGCCGCCGAAGACGCGGCGAGTCAGGCGCAGAAGCACGCCGACGACGCCGCGAAGGAGCTGGCGGAGAAGGGCTGCCTGATCAGCTCCGGCCCGCTCGGCGGCCGGCTCCCCGGCGGTCCCGGCGCTCCGGGCGCTCCGGACACCGAGCGGCCCTCGCTCACCGGCGGCGTCAACGCGGCCGGACGGACCGTGGCGGTCTACCGGGCGGGCGGCGTACCCGTACTCCTCCCGTTCGAGAAGAAGTGCGACGGTGCGAGCCAGGAGGAGATCGACGCCGCCGAACAGGCGAAGAAGGACGCAGCCGACGCGCAGGCGGCCAAGCGGGAAGCCGGCCAGAAGGCGGTCGCCAAGTGGAAGAAGCCGTCCTGGTACGGCGATCTGAAGAATCCGCGCAAGGGCTCCAAGGACCTCGGCGACGGCAAGTGGAAGACGAAGAAGTCGGTCGCGTACGGCCCGGCGATGGAGCGCTGGATGCGGTTCCAGGAGCAGGTCTCGGGGGTGAAGCGCGGCAAGGAGTACGCGGTGAAGGACCCGGCCACCGGGCGCGACGTCGACTTCGACGGCTGGGACTCCGCCGGGCAGAAGTACAAGGAGGCGAAGTTCGGTTACGGGGGCAAGGTCCGTCCGGATGGCACCCTGGAACCCGCACAGGCCACCAAGTGGGTCGAACAGGCGCGGCGCCAGGTGCGGGTGGCGAACGGCAAGCCGGTCGAGTGGAACTTCTCCAACAAGCAGGCCGCCGACGCCGCGCAGAAGGCGTTCGATGATGCTGGGGTGGACGTGGACGTCGTCCACACGCCCTGGAAGCCGTGACGGGGCTGTGACGGCGAGAAGCGGCGAGGAGCGACAGGCAGATGCACCATCGGGAGTCTCGGGAGTGACGGGCATGGCGAGCGAAACCATCGTGAAGGCGTCCTGGGGTCCCAGGCCCGAGTCCTGCGAGGAGCTGGCCGGCCGCTGGCTGGAGCTGCTGGGGCGGCTGACCGATCTTTCGGCCGGTGAGCTGGCGGACTGGCGGTGGGACACCGACGGGGCCACGCCGGGCGAGGCCGTGCCGCGGGACATCACCGCCTTCGCGGCGGCGGTGGACGCGGCCAACCCGCAGGACGACGCGGACGTCGTCGGCCGCACGGCCGTCGTGGTGGCCCGGCGGCAGGACGGCGGTTACGCGCAGCTCAGGGTGGGGGCGGGCGGTACGGACGGATACACCCCGTTCGGCGCGACGCTGCTGCTCTTCCCCGGCTCCCCGGACGGCGCGGCGCCGCTCACGGACCGGCTCCCGGAGGCACTGGCGGCCGTGGCCGGGGTCTGGGACGCGGACACCGGCAGCGCGCACGACCGTGAGCTGTTCGCGGCGCTGAAGTCCGCCTACGGCCTGCGGGCCTCGCACCCGCGCGCCGGCTGGTCCGTCTTCCTGTCGGCGAACCGGGCCGCGCGGGTGCCCGCGGACTTCGCCGCGCCGCGCCTGGCGGCCGGGCCGGGCGGAGTCGTACTGGACGTCGGCGCCACCACGGACGCGGTGCTCGCGGCGCACAAGGCGCTGGCGGACGCGGGGGCGCTGGCCCCGGCGGCCACCCCGGCGGACCGGCCGAAGCTGTGACCTCCGGCGCTCCGGAGGCTTCGGCGGGGCGGGGACCGGGGCAGACGGAGGGACCGGGGCGCGACGCGCTCGCCTTCAAGGCGGCTGTCGACGCGCGGACCGCCGCCGTGGAACGCCTCGCCACCGCCCCGTACGCGCCGCCCCGGCCGGACGGCGCGGACCCCGCCCGGTCCGCGTCGGGGGCGGATTTCGCGATCGTCGCGCTGCGGGTCAGCGCCGATTTCTACGAGGACGAGGACCTCGGGCGCCATGACGCCGTCCTCGACGCGTACGAGACCGAACTCCGGGGCGTCGTCCACGCCCTCGACGCCCGGTGGGGCGCGCACCGGACCGTGGAGCTGACGGCGTACGCCGACCGGTATCTGGCCGACGAGCCGGTGCCGCCGTTCTACGCGGCCCTGTGCGGGCTGGGCTACTTCGGCGACATCGAGACATGGCGGGTCGGCGGACGGCTGGTGGCCGTGGGGGTGGGGCAGCAGGACGCGGAGGAGCCCGTCGTGCTGTTCGGGGCGGTCAGCGGCGCGCCGGAGCGGTACCCGGCCGGCTGAGGGCACCCCGGACGGCCCCCAGGGGCGCCGTCCGGTGTCAGTCCCCGTCCTTCTCCAGGCGCGGCTTCCCGGGCTTCGGCTCCGTCGGCTCGGTGGACCGCGCCGTGGCTTCCGCCGGCTCCGCGGGCCGCTTCCTCGGCTCCGCCGGTTCGGTGGCGCTGAGCTGCGCGTCCAGGATCGCGGTGTCCAGATCGGTGATGTCGTCCGCGTAGATCCGCGAGAGCGGCTGCGGACCGACGTACTGCTGGCAGTTGCACTGCGCCGGCTCGTACGCCTTCGGTTTCCTGTTCTCGTCCCAGGCGGTCGCGACCTCGACTCGCTCATGGCACTTGCCCTGTCTGTCGTGCTTGGCGAGATGGTGCGTACACCCGCAGACGGGCTCCGGCGGCTTGTGTGACTCCTCAAGGGCGAGCCGGCCGCCCTCGACGAGCTTGAGACGCTCCACTCTCCGCTCGTGCCGGGTGCGCAGCGCGCTCCGGCCCGTATCGGCGACCCAGCTGAAGCCACCGACCATGAAGAAGACGAATATCCACCACAGCCAGTTCATCCGCCGCCCCTTCACCCCATGAAATGGCGCATGCGTTCCACCCAGGATAGAACGGGCGGCGTAGGAACGGCCTCAGGGAGCGGGGGGAGACTTCGGGGCACATCCGGACATCAGGTGCCACTCACGTCCCCCAAATACCACGATTTTCGCGGTTTCAGCGATGGACGCCCGGTCCCGGCGTCCCGGCCGGGTCTCCCGGGGAGGTCGGCGAGGTCCTGGCCGTGGCCAGCCGGACGGCCCAGCGGTAGTGCGCGACGGCCTTCGTCACGCCGATCAGGCCGGCGATCCAGAAGAGGGTGCCCGCGCCCATCAGGTACCAGACCTCCGCGTACGTGTCCTGACCCCGGCGCGCGCTCGCGGGCGTCTCCAGGGCCAGCCACAGACCGAACGCCCCGGCCAGGAACGAGATCAGCAGCCAGCACAGGCTCACGCCCGGCAGCCGCAGCCCCGCGTCGCGCGCCGGGTCGCTCGCCAGCGCCGCCCACCGGTGCGTCAGCGTGCGCATCGCGCCGTCCCGGCGCAGCAGCAGCCCGAGGACGATCCCGCAGGCGGTCATGACGCCGACGCCGAACGCCGCGATCAGCCCGCCCATGACGACGCCGAGCGGATCGACGACCTCCTCGGCCAGCGCCCGCAGGGCCTGCCCCGTCATCAGCCAGCCGAACTGCGCTCCGGCGACGAGCAGCAGGAACTGCGCGAGCCGGGCGAACCCCATGCTTCGCCCCACGAGCAGACCGAGCACGCCCGCACGGTCGGCGAGCAGCGCCTGCTCGTCGGGCCAGGTGCGCAGGTGTACGGGCGGCGGAGGCGGCGGCAGCGCGGGCACACGGCGAGACATGGGGGCGAGCCTATTGCCCGGCCCCGGACCGTCTCTCCGCGCATTGACATGCAGCCAATCGGCTGCCCGAGGCGACCGGCCTCGGCGAGGAGTACCGCGTCAAGGCGGCGGCCGAGGGGCGGTCGAAGGTGACCTTCGAGATCGAGCCGATGGGTTCGACGGTCAGGCTGACCGTGATCCACGACGGCTTCCAGCCGGGCTCCACCGTCCTGTCGAGCGTCAGCGAGGGCTGGCCCGCGCTGCTGTCGAGCCTCAAGACGCTGCTGGAGACGGGTGAGCCGCTGCCCGAGGAGTGAGCCCTTCCCGCGGTACCGGCCGGCGGGCCGCAGGCTCATCGGGTGCGCCCCGCCCCGGCTCACCCGGTGCGGGCCGCCCGGTCCTCCAGGAGGGCGCGTTCCCGTTCGTTGCGGGTCAGTCCGGCTGCCCGCAGGAACTCCGACCGGGCCTCCTCCGCGCGCCCCAGCCGGGCCAGCAGATCCCCGCGCACGCTCGGCAGCAGGTGGTAGCCCTTGAGCGCGGGCTCCGCCGCGAGCGCGTCGACCAGTGCCAGCCCGGCCTCGGGCCCCTCGGCCATCGAGACGGCGACCGCGCGGTTCAGTTCCACGACCGGCGAGGGGGTGAGCGCGGCGAGCCGTCCGTACAGGGCGGCGATCGCGGCCCAGTCCGTGTCCTCGTACGCGGCCGCCCGCGCGTGGCACGCGGCGATCGCGGCCTGGAGCGCGTACGGGCCGGGGGCGCCGCCCAGCGCGTTCGCCCGGGTCAGGGCCTCGACGCCACGGCGGATCAGCCGCCGGTCCCACTGTGAGCGGTCCTGGTCGGCGAGGAGGACGGGCGCGCCGCCGGGGCCGGTACGGGTGGCCGTACGGGACGCCTGGAACTCCAGCAGGGCCGCCAGGGCGTGCACTTCGGGCTCGTCGGGCATGAGTCCGCCCAGTACGCGTGCGAGCCGCAGCGCGTCCTCGCAAAGCCCGGGGCGCAGCAGGTCGTCCCCGGCGGTGGCGGAGTAGCCCTCGTTGAAGACGAGGTAGATGACCTCCAGTACGGAGGCGAGGCGCGCGGCGCGCTCGGCGCCGTACGGCACCTCGAAGGGCACCCCCGCCTTGGCGAGACCGCGTTTGGCGCGCACGATGCGCTGGGCGACCGTCGGCTCCGGCACCAGACAGGCGCGGGCGATCTCGTCGGTGGTGAGTCCGCCGAGCAGCCGCAGGGTGAGCGCGACGCGCGCCCCGGTGGACAGCACGGGGTGGCAGGAGACGAAGACGAGCCGCAGCAGGTCGTCGTCGATGTCGTCGGGTTCGGCGGGCTCGGGCGGCGGCGCCGTCTCCTCCAGGGTGCGGCCGACCTCGGCCAGCTTGCGCTTGTACGTCTCCCGGCGGCGTACGAGATCGATGGCGCGGTGCCTGGCCGTGGCCATGAGCCAGGCTCCCGGTCTGTCCGGGACGCCCGACTCGGGCCACTGCTCCAGCGCGGCGACCAGGGCGTCCTGCGCCAGCTCCTCGGCGATGCCGACGTCCCGCACGACGCGCGCGACCGCCGCGATGATCCTCGCCTGCTCGATCCTGAATACCGCTTCCACCGCGCCCGCGCTGCCGCTGTCTGCCGTCACGGCCACCCATCAGAACACCGGGGGCGGGCGGACGCCAACGCGGGGCGACCGCGCGGGCCGGTGGTTACTCGCCGATCTCGCGGACCTGGATCGAGATCGTCCAGGCGTCCTCGTGGATCTGGAGGAAACGCTTGCTCCACTCGACGGCCTCGGCCTGGTTCTTGGCCTGGAGGATCGAGTAGCCGCCGATGACCTCCTTGGACTCGGTGAAGGGCCCGTCGGTGACCGAGATCCTGCCGCCGGACCACAGGACACGGGTGCCCTGCGCGGACGGGGTGAGCCCGGCGGTCTCCAGCAGTACCCCGGCCTTGTTCATCTCCTCGATGAGCGCGCCCATGCGGTCCATCAGTTCGGGGCTGGGGCCGTCGGAGGGGGTGTTGTTCTCGTCCAGGTGGATGGTGGTCAGATAGCGCGGCATGGTGACTCCTCGGTGTGCGTGCGGGCGGGATGTTCCCCGCCTCTCACCCTTGCGTCGAACGGGCGGGGACCGGATCGACACACGCCGCGAAATCCGTGCGAAGTCTCTTCCCGGGGTCGTGCGCGGGCGCCCGGACGCTACTGGGCCGTCTCGAACCGCCAGCGGTGCACCGGGCGGGCGACGAGTTCACCGGCCGGGGCCGGGAGCTCGGGCAGCTCCGCGTCGTACGGAGCGTCCCACCAGGTCATGACCAGGACCCGGCCGCCGGGGGCGGTGAGCGTCTCGCGGCGCTCCGGGGCGGGGTCGAGCGCTCGCGAGCGTGCCCACGCCAGCAGTTCGGCGGCCCGGCCGGGCGCGGCCTTGGCCTCCCACATCAGTGCGACGGTCATGAGTAGAGGTTGTCCTTGCTGACCTCGTGCACGTGGTCGTGGCCGTGGCCGTGCGCGTGACCCTGTCCCGGTACGTGCGTCTCGGTCACCGGCAGCGAGGAGTCCGCCGAGAGGTCCCAGTCCGACGCAGGCCGGTTCCGCGCCACCATCTCGGCGCCGAGCGCCGCGACCATCGCGCCGTTGTCGGTGCACAGACCGGGCCGGGGCACCCGCAGCCGGATGCCGGCCCGCTCGCACCGCTCGGCGGCCAGCGCGCGCAGCCGGGAGTTGGCGGCGACGCCGCCGCCGATCATCAGATGGTCCACGCCCTCGTCCTTGCAGGCGCGTACGGCCTTCCGGGTCAGCACGTCCACCACCGCCTCCTGGAAGGACGCGGCCACGTCCCGTACGGGCACGTCCTCGCCCGCCGCGCGCCTGGCCTCGATCCAGCGGGCGACGGACGTCTTGAGCCCGGAGAAGGAGAAGTCGTACGGAGCGTCGCGCGGGCCGGTCAGTCCGCGCGGGAAGGCGATCGACGCGGGGTCGCCCTCACGCGCGAGCCGGTCGATCACGGGGCCGCCGGGGAAGCCGAGCTGGAGCACCCGGGCGATCTTGTCGAACGCCTCGCCCGCCGCGTCGTCGATGGTCGCGCCCATGGGGCGCACGTCGGCGGTGATGTCGGGCGCGAGCAGCAGCGACGAGTGCCCGCCGCTGACGAGCAGCGCCATCGTCGGCTCGGGCAGCGGCCCGTGTTCGAGCTGGTCCACACAGATGTGCGAGGCGAGGTGGTTCACGCCGTAGAGCGGTTTGCCGAGCGCGTACGCGTACGCCTTCGCCGCCGAGACGCCGACCAGCAGCGCGCCGGCCAGTCCGGGTCCGGCCGTGACCGCGATCCCGTCGAGGTCACGGGCGCTCACGCCCGCCTCCTTCAGGGCGCGCTCGACGGTCGGCACCATCGCCTCCAGGTGCGCGCGGGAGGCGACCTCGGGGACGACGCCGCCGAAGCGGGCGTGTTCGTCGACGCTGGAGGCGATGGCGTCGGCGAGCAGGGTCGTGCCGCGGACGACGCCCACGCCTGTCTCGTCGCACGAGGTCTCGATGCCGAGGACGAGGGGTTCGTCAGCCATGGATCTCAGTTCTTCCTTGTCCGTGGGGGCCGTCCTGCAACGACAGGCGCATGACGAGCGCGTCGACATTGCCCGGCTGGTAGTAGCCCCGGCGGAAGCCGACGGGCTCGAAGCCGAAGCGCTCGTACAGCTTCTGCGCGCGGGGGTTGTCCACCCGTACTTCGAGCAGCACCTCCTCGCACTCGAAGGCGGTGGCGTGCTGGAGGAGATCGGTGAGCAGCCGCGAGCCGAGCCCGGTGCCCCACTGGTCCCGGGCGGCGGCGATGGTCTGGACGTCCCCGAGGCCGCCGGCGGCGGCGAGGCCGGCGTAGCCGACGATCCGGCCCTCGGAGGTCTCGGCGACGACGTAGCGGCGGGTGGCGGCCGGGCCGCGCGCGTGGGCCAGCTCGGACCAGAACATGCCGGGCGACCAGGCGTCCTCGGGGAACAGGTCGTACTCCAGGGCGAGCACGGTCTCGATGTCCCACCAGCGCATCTCGCGCAGCGCCGGGGCGCTCGGGCCGGTCGCGTCGCTCGTGTCGGTCACCGGGGAGTGACCACCTTGTAGTTCTTGGGCACCTGCGCGTCGGGGCGGCGCAGATAGAGCGGCAGCGGCGGCAGGAACCCGTCGGTGTCACCCGCCGTGAGCCTCTCGGCGGCGAGGGACGCGAGCGCGGCGGCCGACTGGTGCCCGGGGGCGCGGACGTCGGGGAACGCGTCCGGGTACAGCGCGCCGCCCGCTCCGACGACCGGCAGCCCGGCCAGCTCGGCGGCGATGTCGGCGGGCCGGTCGACGGCGGGCTCGGTCAGCCGCGTGCGGGAGTCCGCGTACCGCGCCCAGTAGACCTCCTTGCGGCGCGCGTCCGTCGCCACCGCGAAGGGCCGGTCGAGCCCGGCGGCGTGGGCGAGGCCGTCCAGCGTGCACAGTCCGTGGACCGGGACCCCGAGGGTCGAGCCGAAGGCGGCGGCCGTGACGAGGCCGACGCGCAGTCCGGTGTACGGGCCGGGGCCCACGCCGACGACCAGGTCCGTCACGGCGCCGAGCGCGAGACCCGCCCCGGCGAGCACCCGGTCGACGGCGGGCAGCAGCAGCTCCCCGTGCCGGCGGGCGTCGACCTGGCTCTCGGCGGCGAGGACGGAGACACCGTCGTGGAGGGCGACGGTGACGGCGGGGGTGGCGGTATCAACGGCGAGCAGGAGCACACAAACAGCCTACGGCTCCCGGCACCGGGCACGGCGCCCTGTCCCCTCTCCCGCCTGCTGCTACCGTCACCACCGAGACGTACGTACGAGAGGTGGATCAAGGTGTCCAGGAGCAGCTCGGGATTCGTGGCCGGGCTCACCGCGCTGGCCGTGGCCGCCGTCGGTTTCCTCGCGTACCAGGCGTCGGCGAACGTACCGGACGAGCTCTCGGCGCCGAAGAAGCCCAGCTCCTCGGCGTCCGGCTCCCCCGCGCCGGAGAAGACCAAGGACGCGCACGCGGTGCCCGCGAAGTCGGGCAGCGGTCCCCGCGTCGTCTACGCGCTGGACGCGAAGCGTGTGTGGCTGGCGGGCGGGCCGGGGCCCAAGACGCGGACCTTCGTGGTCATGCCGAGCACGGTGAGCCCGCCGCCGGGGACGTACAAGGTCACGTCGCGGTCGGAGAAGGTCACGGGGTCGGACGGCGTGGACATCGAGCACGTGGTGCGGTTCACGAGCGTCGACCAGGTCGCGATCGGGTTCAGCGCGGCGGTCGACGGGTCGATGGCGAGCCCGGACCCGGCGCTGCGGACGGGTGGCGTGCGGATGAGGACGGCGGACGCCGACGCGATGTGGGCGTTCGCGACCGTGGGTTCGAAGATCGTCGTGGTCCCGTAGTCCGGAGTCCCGCAGTCCGGTGGCCCGTCGGCCCGGTGGCGGACGTGCGTGGGCGCTACGCGGTACGGCGCGCTATGCGGCGTCCCCGGAGTCGCCGCCGTCGGGGACACCGGCCGGGCTCTCGGCGGGCGGGGTCGATACGGCGCTGGCCGCCGCGCACGATGCCAGCAGATCGCTCATCGACACGGACGAGGGATCGGCAGAGGGGACCGTCGGCTCCGACGGTCGCGCTTCGGTGCTCTCTGATGCCGGCATGGATGCCTCCTGAGGCTCCGGGGGCAAGCTTGGTTAGGCAGACCTAACCAAATCTCGTTTACCATGTGACCACGCGCCGCACGGCACACGCAAGAGTTTACCGACGTCTTGTCGGAAAGCACGGACGCCCGGTCGGCGCGGGACTCCCCGGCGCCTCCGGACGGCGGGGACGGACTCCCGCTCAGGCGAACAGCGCCGCCAGGTCGACGCCGGACCAGCGCCCGCCGACGCCCGTCAGGGTCACCTCGCGCCGGTCGTCCCCCTCGGCGGGCGGACCGGCCGCCGCGAGCGGATCCGCGGCCCCCACGGGGCGGTCGATCACCACGTGCAGCCGGTCGTCCGACAGCTCCTCGACCTTTCCCTCGCCCCACTCCACGACCACCACCGAGTCCGGCAGCGACACGTCGAGGTCCAGATCCTCCATCTCGTCCACGCCGCCGAGCCGGTACGCGTCCACGTGCACGAGCGGCGGACCCGAGGTCAGCGAGGGGTGGACGCGGGCGATGACGAAGGTCGGCGACGTGACCGCGCCACGTACGCCGAGCCCGGCGCCCAGACCGCGGGTCAGCGTCGTCTTCCCGGCGCCGAGTTCACCGGTGAGCATCACCAGGTCGCCGGGGCGCAGCAGAGCGGCGAGCCTGCGGCCGAGCTCGCTCATGCGTTCAGGTGAGTCGACGGTGGTACGGGCGGTGATCCGGGCCGTCGCGGCCGTGCGGTCGCCGGTCTCAGCTGCCGGGCTGTGCGGTGCTTCCATACGAACCCACGTTAGTGGCTGCCGGGACGGCGCCCACCCGTACCAGCAGGTCGGCGAGCCGGTCGGTGACCGCCTCCGGATGCTCCAGCATCACCAGGTGTCCGGCGTCGGGCACGATCACCAGCTCGGAGTCCGGCAGCAGGTCCGCGACGGCCTCGCTGTGCGAGCTGGGGGTGACGAGATCGCGGTCCCCGGCCAGCACCAGCACCGGGACGTCCCTGAAGACCGGCAGCGCGTCCGACTTGTCGTGCTCGGTGAACGCCGGGTAGAACTCCGCCACCACGTCGATCGGCGTCCCCTCGATCAGCCGCTCGGCGAACCGCGCGACGGCCGGGTCCACGTCCTTCGAGCTGAACGAGTAGCGCTTGATCAGCCCGGCGAAGAGGTCGGCGGTGGCCCGCCGCCCCCGCTCCACCAGCTCGGTCTGCGAGCCGAGCGCCTTCAGCACACCGGGCAGCACCCGGCGTACGGCGTTCACCCCGGCCACCGGCAGCCCGAAGCTGACCTCGCCGAGCCGTCCGCCGGAGGAGCCGACGAACGCGGCGCCGACGACCCGTTCCCGTACGAGTTCGGGACAGTGACTCGCCAGGGCCATCATCGTCATACCGCCCATGGAGTGGCCGACGAGGACGATCGGGCCCTCGGGTGCGGCCTCGTCGATCACCGCCCCCAGGTCGCGGCCGAGCTGGTCGATCGAGACGGGCACGCCGTCCGGGCCCTGCTGGGCCGCGCCCCGACCGGAGCGGCCGTGGCTGCGCTGGTCCCAGAAGACGGTCCGCACCAGACCGCGCAGCGCGGCGCGCTGGAAGTGCCAGGAGTCCTGGCTGAGGCAGTAGCCGTGGCTGAAGACGACGGTGACGGGCGCCGGGGCCTTGCGGCCGAAGAGGCGCCGGCGGCGCGGGGCGCCCGCGCCGGTCTCCGGGTCGACGTCGTCAACCTCGAAGTACAGCTCCGTGCCGTCGTCGGCGACCGCCGTGCCGGGGGTGCCGCGCAGCGCGCCGTACGGTCCCGCCGAGTCGAGTGCGAGCCGGGCCTTCTTCCGCATGCCCCGGCCCACGGTCAGCCGCTCGACGGCGACGCCCGCGGCGGCCCCGGCGGCGATCACGCCTATCGCCGTGCCGGCGATTCCGGCCAGCCGCCAGTTGCCTCCGCCGTTGGCGGCGCCGGCCGCCTTCGCGGCGGCCGACGCCAGGTCCCCCGCTGTGCCCTCGCTCAACGTCCCGCTCCTCGTCCGTCTCCGCCGGCACCCTCGTCCCGCCCGTCCGCGCCGTCGACGTGGACACGGGGGACGCGGGGGCCGATCCGGGTCACGATCTCGTACGCGATGGTGTCGGCCGCCTCGGCCCAGTCGGCGGCGGTCGGCTCGCCCCGGTCCCCGGGCCCGAACAGGACGGCGGGCGCGCCCTCCCGGACGGCGTCGGCGTCCGGGCCGCTGCCGAGGTCCACCACGAACTGGTCCATGGCGATCCGCCCCGCCACGTGCCGCACCGCCCCGCCGACGAGCACGGGGCCCCGGCCCGACGCGTGGCGCGGGATGCCGTCCGCGTACCCGAGGGGGATCAGGCCGAGGGTCGTGTCGGCGGGGGTGCGGTACCGGTGGCCGTAGCTGACGCCGTGCCCCTCGGGGACCCGCTTCACCAGTGCCACGGACGCGGTGAGCGTCATCACCGGCCGCAGCCCGAAGTCGGCGGAGTCGCCGAGTTCGGCGCTGGGTGAGATGCCGTAGAGCGCGATGCCGGTCCGTACGAGGTCGAAGTGCGACTCGGGGAGGGTGAGGGCGGCCGGGGAGTTCGCGATGTGCCGGACCTCGGGCTCGACACCCGCCTTCTCGGCGTACGCGACCATTTCGTGGAACACGTCGAGCTGCGCGGCGGTCGACGGGTGGCCCGGCTCGTCCGCGCAGGCGAAGTGCGACCACAGACCGGTGACGCGGGCGGTGCCCGCGACCTCGGCGGCGCGGGCGGCGGCGACGAGTTCGGGCCAGTCGGCGGGCTGGCACCCGTTGCGGCCGAGCCCGGTGTCGGCCTTGAGCTGGATCCGCGCGGGCCGCCCGGCCCGCCGCGCGGCCGCGGTCACCTCGCGCAGGGCCCACAGGGCGGACACGGACATGTCGAGACCGGCCTCGATGCCCTCGCGCCAGGGGTCGCCTGGGGTCCACAGCCAGCACAGGATCGGGGCCCGGATCCCGGCGTCACGCAGCGCGAGCGCCTCGTGCGGTGTCGCGGTGCCGAGCCAGCCCGCCCCGGCGTCGAGCGCGGCCCGCGCGCAGGGCAGCGCGCCGTGCCCGTAGGCGTCGGACTTCACGACGGCCATCAGGCCCGCGCCGGGCGCGAGGCGCGCCCGCAGGGCGCGGACGTTCCCGCGGAGCGCGCCGAGATCGATCTCGGCGCGCCCCCGGAGTGCTGAGGTATGAACGGTTCCGGTCATCCCCCACAGTCTCTCAGAGCCACCCGCCCCACCTGGGAGGGTCCACCGCCGGACGAGCCGCGCAGAGCCCGCCCGGCGAGGCCGGCGGGGCTCAGCGCTCCGCCGACACGTCCCGCCACGCCACCCGCAGCGCCGTCCCCACGTCCTCCGCGCTCACCGGCGCCCCCCGCGCCGCGCTCCGCGCCGCCAGACCGTGCAGATACGCGCCCACCGACCCGGCGTCCCGCGCCCCGAGCCCCGCCGCGAGCAGGGAGCCCGTCAGTCCGGAGAGGACGTCACCGCTGCCGGCCGTGGCCAGCCAGGGGGTGCCCGTGGGGTTCACCCGGACGGGGAGTGCGGGGTCCGGGCCGGCCACCAGGGTCGTCGAGCCCTTGAGCAGCACTGTCGCGCCGTAACGGGCGGCCAGTTCCCGGACCGCCGTCAGCCGCGCCGACTCGACCTCCGCACGCGGCACCTCCAGCAGCGCCGCCGCCTCCCCGGCGTGCGGGGTGAGCAGCGTGGGGGCGGTACGCGCCCGTACGGCCGCGGCGTCCAGCCCGCGCAGCCCGTCCGCGTCGACCAGGACCGGCACGTCGGACGCCAGCGCGTCCCGTACGCCCGGCTCCTCGCCCAGACCGGGGCCGACCACCCACGCCTGGACGCGGCCCGCGTCCGCCGGCGGACCGGCGTGGACCAGCGTCTCGGGGAAGCGGGCGATGACCGCGTCCCCGGCGGGCCCGACGTACCGCACCGCGCCCGCGCCGCCGTGCAGCGCGCCCGCCACCGCGAGCACCGCCGCCCCCGGATAGCGCGCCGAACCGGCGACGATCCCGACGACCCCGCGCCGGTACTTGTCGCTCTCACCGGTCGGCACCGGCAACAGCCGTGCCACGTCCGCGTGCTGGAGGGCCTCCAGCTCCGGCACCGGCGGCAGCACGGGACCGAGCCCGATGTCGACGAGCCCCACGGCCCCCGCGTACTCGCGCGCCGGGTCGATCAGATGGGCCGGTTTGTACGTGCCGAAGGTCAGCGTCACGTCCGCGCGCAGCGCCTCCCCCACCACCTCGCCGCTGTCCGCCTCGACCCCGCTCGGCAGGTCGACGGCCACGACCACCGCGTCCGCGTCGCGCGCCGCCCGTGCCAGCGGGACGGCGTCGGGCCGCAGCCCGCCGCGCCCGCCGATGCCGGTGATGCCGTCCACGACCAGATCGGCGGCGGCCACCACGGCGACCAGGGCGGCGGAGTCGGCGGGGCCGGCACCGTCGGCGGTGGTGTTGTCCATGAGCCGCCCGCCGGCGGCCGACAGCGCCGCGAGCCCGCCGGCGTGCGCGCGCCCCGCCGCGAGCAGCACCGCCGTCACCCCGGCCCCGCGCCGCGCCAGCCGGGCCCCGGCGTACAGCGCGTCGCCGCCGTTGTCGCCGCTCCCGACGAGCAGCACGACCCGCGCCCCGTACACCCGCCCTCTCCGCCGCAGCAGATCCGCGCACGCGGCGGCCAGTCCGGCGGCCGCGCGCTGCATCAGTACGCCGTCGGGGAGCCGGTCCATCAGCTCCCGCTCGGCGGTCCGTACGCTCTCCACGCTGTACGCAGTACGCATGCCACGAGTCTGCCGCACCGGACGCGGCGTCACCCCTCCGCGATCACCACCGCCGACGCGATCCCCGCGTCATGGCTGAGCGACACGTGCCAGGCCCGTACGCCCAGTTCCGCCGCCCGCGCCGCCACCGTCCCCTTCACCCGCAGCCGGGGCTGCCCGCTCTCCTCGACGTACACCTCGGCGTCCGTCCAGTGCAGACCGCCCGGCGCGCCGAGCGCCTTGGCCAGTGCCTCCTTGGCCGCGAAGCGGGCGGCCAGGGAGGCGACGCCCCGCCGTTCACCGCTCGGCAGGAGCAACTCCCGCTCCGAGAACAGCCGGTCGGCCATGGCCGGTGTGCGCTCCAGCGACGCCGCGAAACGTTCGATCTCCGCGACATCGATCCCCACCCCGATGATCACTGCACTGCCCCACCTCTCACTCGCCGTGGCTCACTCCACCGTCACGGACTTCGCCAGGTTCCTCGGCTGGTCCACCTCGTTGCCCCGCGCCGTCGCCAGTTCGCAGGCGAACACCTGCAACGGCACGGTGGAGACCAGCGGCTGAAGGAGCGTCGGTGTCACCGGGACACGGATGAGATGGTCCGCGTACGGCACCACCGCCTCGTCCCCCTCCTCCGCGATCACGATCGTCCGCGCTCCCCGCGCCCTGATCTCCTGGATGTTCGACACGATCTTGTCGTGCAGCACCGAACGCCCGCGCGGTGAGGGTACGACGACCACCACCGGCAGGTCCTCCTCGATCAGCGCGATCGGCCCGTGCTTCAGCTCGCCGGCCGCGAAGCCCTCGGCGTGCATGTACGCCAGCTCCTTCAGCTTCAGCGCGCCCTCCAGCGCCACCGGGTGGCCGACGTGCCGCCCCAGGAAGAGCACCGTCCGCTTGTCGGCCAGGGAACGGGCCAGCTCCCGTACGGGCTCCATCGTCTCCAGGACCTGCTCGACCTCCCGCGAGATCCGCGACAGATCACGGATCACGGCGCGGATCTCGTCGCCGTACTTGGTGCCGCGCAACTGCCCCAGATACAGGGCGACCAGATAGCAGGCCACGAGCTGGGTCAGGAACGCCTTCGTGGACGCGACCGCGACCTCGGGGCCCGCGTGGGTGTAGAGGACCGCGTCCGACTCACGCGGGATGGTCGAGCCGTTGGTGTTGCAGATGGCCAGGACGGTGGCGCCCTGGTCGCGGGCGTGCCGCAGCGCCATCAGCGTGTCCATCGTCTCGCCGGACTGCGAGATCGCGATGACGAGGGTGCGGGTGTTCAGGATCGGGTCCCGGTAGCGGAACTCGCTCGCCAACTCCACCTCGCACGGGACGCGCGTCCAGTGCTCGATGGCGTACTTCGCGATCAGCCCGGCGTGGAAGGCGGTCCCGCACGCCACGACGACGACCTTGTCGGCGGCCCGCAGCACACGGGAGGGGATCCGCACCTCGTCCAGGGTCAGCGAGCCCTCGGCGTTGATCCGGCCGAGGAGGGTGTCGGCGACGGCCTTGGGCTGCTCGGCGATCTCCTTGAGCATGAAGTAGTCGTAGCCGCCCTTCTCGGCGGCCGAGGCGTCCCAGTCGACGTGGTAGGCGCGCACGTCGGCCGGCGCGCCGTCGAAGTCGGTCACCGTCACGGCGTCGCGGCGCAGCTCCACGACCTGGTCCTGGCCCAGTTCGATCGCGGAGCGGGTGTGCGCGATGAAGGCGGCGACGTCGGAGGCGAGGAACGACTCGCCGTCGCCGACACCGACCACCAGGGGCGAGTTGCGGCGCGCTCCGACGACGACGTCCGGCTCGTCGGCGTGCACGGCGACCAGCGTGAACGCGCCCTCCAGCCGGCCGCACACCTGCCGCATCGACTCGGCGAGCCCGCCGCGGGAGGAGAACGCCTCGGCGAGCAGATGCGCCACGACCTCCGTGTCCGTCTCGGAGGTGAGGTCGTGGCCCCGGTCGGTCAGCTCGGCGCGCAGCGCGGCGAAGTTCTCGATGATCCCGTTGTGCACGACGGCGACGCGGCCCGCGTTGTCGGCGTGCGGGTGGGCGTTGGCGTCGGTCGGGCCGCCGTGCGTGGCCCATCTGGTGTGCCCGATGGCGGTGTTGCCGCTCGGCAGCGGCCTCTCCACCAGCGCCTTCTCCAGATTGACCAGCTTGCCCGCCTTCTTGGCCGAGGCCAGTCGGCCGTCGGTGAGGACCGCGACACCGGCCGAGTCGTAGCCGCGGTATTCGAGCCGCTTGAGACCGGCGACGACCACATCGAGCGCCGGCTGCCCGCCGACATAACCCACGATTCCACACATGGCGGGCAGCCTACGGCGACGGGGCCCGCGGCCCCGGCAGCGCTCGCGCGCGACACCCGGACACCTCGGCCCGCCCGGTCCCACCTGGGGCGACCGCCCGGCGCTGCTACTCCATGCGATACGGCTTTGTCACCGAAAGCCTCTGGTGGCGGCCACCTCCGACCGTTTTCAATGGATGACCGTGACGATGACCGCGACGCTGCGCACCTTGATCACCCTGCCGCGGATGCTCCGCCACGGGGCGGCCGTCGGCGCCCATCTGCCCCCCGACGCGGCCGTCGTCCTCGACCCGCCCGCGCCGGAGCTGCGCGCCGCGCTGACCGCGGCGTACGCCGGTGACCACGGGCCCGCCCGGGACCTGCTCGCGCGGACCCGTCTGGGCGCCGAGTGGGAGCGGCGCGGCGGATACGTGCCCCGGCTGGCCGAGAGCGCGCTGCACAGCCCCGGCTGGCTGGACGCCTGGCTCGCCGAGTCGCCGCGGGACCCGGACGCCGTACTGGTGAAGGCCGAGCACGCCGTCCGGCAGGCGTGGGAGATACGGACGAGCGCGCGGGCGAACAGTGTCTCGCGCGACCAGTTCCAGGCGTTCTTCGCGCTGCTCGACGACGCGGTCCCGGTGATCGGCGCGGCGGCGGAGCTGAACCCCACCGATCCGGTGCCCTGGCAGGTCGCGCTCACCCACGCGCGGGGCAGCCAGGCGCCGCGCGAGGTCTTCGACGCGTACTGGGCGGAGGCGACCGCCCGCGCGCCGCACCACTACGGCTGCCATCTGTCGGCGCTCCAGTACCTGTGCGACAAGTGGTACGGCTCGCACACCGAGATGTTCGACTTCGCCGAGCGCGCGGCGGAGCACGCCCTGCCGGGGTCGAGGCTGCACGCGCTGCCGCTGCTGGCGGCCGTCGAGTACGACGTGGTGGCCGACGGCACGCCGGCGCCGGACGACCGGATCGAACGGTCGCGGGTCCACGCCGCGCTGAAACGGGCGCTGGAGCTGTCCGACGCGTACCCGCAGGGCGATCCGGAGGTGGCGGGGGTCCGGAACCATCTGGCGCTGATGCTGCTGCTGGCGGGCCGGCACGGGGAGGCGCTGGAGCAGTTTCGGGCGCTGGGGGCGCACGCGACGGAGCACCCGTGGGCGTATCTCGGGGACGCGCGGGAGGAGTTCCTGGAGTTCCGGGCGGGGGTGCGGATGCAGGTGGCGGCGCGGATGCCGTTCTTCTCGCGGCCCAGACCCCAGGGGCCGCCGGAAGCGCCCGGCCGGCCCGGGTCCGCCCCGGGCGCCCCGCGCTGTCTCGCGCTGGTCGCGGCCCCGCCGCACACCGTCGCCGACGCCGCGCTGATGTGCGGTGTCCCGCTGCGGATAGCCCCGGCGCCGGGGCGGTCCTCGTACGTCGAACTCGCCGCCGACACCGGGCCCGGCGTGCGCGCGACGCTCCTGGGCGAGGACCGGCTCACGGCCGCCGCCGACAACTTCACGACCGGCGAACCCTGGCCCGCGCTGGTGCTGCGGCGGACCGGCGACCGGTACGGCTTCACCCTGCTCCACCAGGGCAGGAAGGTCGCCGCACACGACTGGGACCCGGCGGCGCCGGTCCCGGCCCACGCCGCCGCCGCGGCCACGGCCGGCGCCCTAGCGGCGGTGTACGGCGTCACCGACGCCCGCCCGGTCACCAGCCTCCTCCGCGGCTCCGACGATCCGGCCCGCCGCCTCTCCGCCCTGCTCGCCGCACTCGGACTGCCGCCGCTCCCGGCGGGTTTCGGCACCCGCGACGAGGTCCTCACCACCCTCGCCGACGCCCGGGTCCTGGCCGGGCGCGGCCTGATCGGCGGCATACTCGACACCCTGTCGGGCGACCCGAGGGGCCAGCCGACCCGGCCGCGCCGCCCCCGCTGGTGGGCCCTGCGCGTGGCGGCGCTGCTGCTGTTCCTCCCGGTGACGGCGTACGCGTGGTGGTCCCCGGACATCGGCTGGCTCCGCGCGTCCCTGTCGACGGTCGCGACGTGCTACATCGCGGGCCAGCTCATGGGCGCGTGGCGGCGCCGGGGCCGGCTCACCAGGGGCTGAGGCGCCCGCCGTCCGGGCCGGGCGGGCATCCGTGCGCGCGTTCAGCGCCCCGTACGGGCGGCGAGACCGTCGAGCAGGCACTCCAGGCCGAACGCGAACTCGACGTCGGGGTCGGGTTCCTCGGCCTCGTTGACCCGGCGGGCGAGCATGGGGTGCTCGCCCGCCGCGAGGACCTTGCTGATGTAGGGGCCGACGCTGCGCTGCCACTGCTCCTCGGTCAGTCCCGTGCGGCGCTCGGCCTGCCGTACGGCCTGCTGGGCGGCCACCGAGCCCAGCACGTACGCGTGCACGGCGCCGAGGGCCCGCGAGGCCAGGGTGATGTCGGGCGTGAGCGCGACGGCGGCCCGCAGCGCGGATTCGGACCGCCGCAGCGAGTTGGGGCCGAGCGAGGGCCGGCCGGCCAGTTCGCCCGCCAGCCACGGGTGCCGCAGCAGGGTCGCGCGCAGCGCGTGCGCGACCGCGGCCAGGTCGGCGCGCCACTCCCGCGCGGGCTCGGGGAGCGGATCCTCGCCCTGCGCCGCGTCGACCATCAGGTCCACCAGTTCGTCACGGTTGGTGATGTAGCGGTAGAGGGTGGCCGTTCCGGAGCCGAGATCACCCGCGACCCGGCGCATCGACACCGCCGCCAGGCCCTCCGCGTCGGCGACCGCCAGCGCGGCGGCCACGTACTGGTCCACCCCCGGCGCGCGTCGGCGCGGTTCGGGGCGCGGCCTGGTCCACACCGACGAGGGGGCGGGTTCGGTCATCGGGTGGTTCCTTTCCTCGTTGACCGCCATCCTATCTTCTGGCTACGGTGTAGCCATGACGGTAACAACGTATCCAGACGTGCCGGTGCTCGTGGTCGGAGGCGGCAGTGTCGGGCTTCTCACGGCGGCGCTGCTCGCCCACCACGGCGTCCCCGCGGTGCTCGTCGAACGCCGGTCCGGGCCGTCGGTCCATCCACGGGCCACCGGCATCGGGCCGCGCACCGTCGAGTTCCTCCGCGAGCTGGGGCTCGACTCCGCCGTCGACGCCGCCGCGGTCGACCTCCGGGGCGCCGCGGGCAAGGCGGTGGCGCGCACCGTCGTCGACATGGGCGCGGGCGACGTCGAGACCGTGCCCATGCCGGCTCCGCCCGCCGGAGAACCGGACACAACGCCCTTCAGGCTGCGCGGTGTCTGCGCGCAGGACCGCCTCGACGCCGTGGTGGCGGCCGACCTGGCGCGCCGGGGAGCGGATCTGCGCTGGTCGACCCGGCTGGTGGGCATCGCGCAGGACGCCGAGGGGGTCGACGCCGAGCTGGAGGGGCCCGACGGCCGCTACTCGCTGCGCTGCGCGCACGTGGTCGCCGCCGACGGCACGCACAGCGCCGTGCGGACCGCGCTCGGCGTGGGCACCTCCGGGGCGGGCGACCTGGGCAAGTCGATGATCAACATCCTGTTCCGCGCCGACCTCCGGCCCCACCTGCGGGGGATGTCCTTCGCCACCTGCACGATCACCACACCCGATGCGCCCGGCCTGCTGGCGACCGTGGACGGCGCGACGGACTGGGTCTTCCACGTGACCCTCGACGCCGACGGGGGCGAGCGCCCGGAGGACTTCACCCACGAGCGCTGCGCCGGGCTCGTGCGCGCGGCGGTCGGGGACCCGCGCCTCGATGTCGAGGTGCGCAGCGTGCTCCCGTGGCGGCCCCGCAGCTCACTGGCCGACCGCTTCGCCGTCGGCCGGGTGTTCCTCGTCGGCGACGCCGCGCACACCGTGTCACCCCTGGGCGCCTTCGGCCTCAACACCGGCGCCGCCGACGCCCACAACCTGGCGTGGAAACTGGCCGCCGTCCACCGCGGCGAGGCGGGCGCCGGCCTGCTCGACAGCTACGCGCGGGAACGCGAACCGGTCGCCGCGGCGACACTGGACCAGGCCATGCGCAGGCTCGCCGACCCGAAGCTGCACTGGGGGCGAGGTCCGGAGGCCGACGCCGCCAGGGCCGCGGCGGGGGTGTGGGCGGCGCCGGTCGTGCACCTGGGCCAGCGGTACGACTCGGCCGCCGTCATCGGCGCACGACCGCGGCTCCCGTCCACGGTGGACCTGGCGGTGGCACTGGACGGATCGCCGGGTTCACGGGTGCCCCACGCGTGGGTCGACGGGGTCTCCACACTCGATCTGGTCGCCTCCCGCTGGACCCTGCTGGTGGGCGCGGCGGGCGACCGGTGGCTCGCCGCCGCGTCGGACACCGGCCTGCCGGCGCACCGGGTCTCCGCTCCGTGGCTGGCCGACGACGGGGCTCTCCTCGTCCGGCCGGACGCGATCGTCGCGACGCGGGTCACGGCGCCGGGCCCGGACCCGGCGCGGTTCCTCGCCGGTGTCCTGGACCGGCTGCTGGACAGGAAGGCCGCCGCCGTCCCCGGGAGCCCGGTTCCGGCGGGCACCTCGACCGCCCCGGGCGCACCGTGATCCACCCCACCCCCCACAACCACCCCCCAGCCCCGACAATGGCGACGTGATCACACCGTTTTCGCCGTCACCGAGCGGCGGCCGGCGTCGGGCCGAGCCCGGGCCGACTCCGTTCGTCGATCTCAGCCGCGCCGAGTGGAGCGCGCTGCGGGACAGGACGCCACTGCCGCTCAGCGCCGAGGAGGTCGAGCGGCTGCGCGGGCTCGGGGACGTCATCGACCTGGACGAGGTGCGGGACGTCTACCTTCCGCTGTCCCGGCTGCTCAATCTGTACGTACAGGCCACCGGCCGGCTGCGCGGCGCGCTCAACACCTTCCTCGGGGAGGCCGGGAACGGGCACGGCGCCCAGAGCGGCACGCCCTTCGTCATAGGGGTCGCCGGGAGTGTGGCCGTCGGGAAGTCGACCGTCGCGCGGCTCCTCCAGGCGCTGCTCGCCCGCTGGCCGGAGCACCCGCGGGTGGAGCGGGTGACCACGGACGGGTTCCTGCTGCCGATGAAGGAGCTCCAGGCGCGGGGCCTGATGTCGCGCAAGGGGTTCCCGGAGTCGTACGACCGCCGGGCGCTGACCCGCTTCGTCGCCGACATCAAGGCCGGCAAGGACGAGGTGACCGCGCCCGTCTACTCGCATCTGAAGTACGACATCGTGCCGGGCGAGCGGCTCGTCGTACGGCGCCCCGACATCCTCATCGTCGAGGGGCTGAACGTCCTCCAGCCCGCGCTCCCCGGCAAGGACGGCCGCACCCGCGTCGGGCTGGCCGACTTCTTCGACTTCAGCGTGTACGTGGACGCCCGCGCCGAGGACATCGAGAGCTGGTACCTGGCCCGCTTCCGGGAGCTGCGTGAGACCGCGTTCCAGAATCCGTCCTCGTACTTCCGGAAGTACACCCAGGTCTCGGAGGACGAGGCCCTCGCCTACGCGCGCACCACCTGGCGGACCGTCAACCGCCTCAACCTGCTGGAGAACGTGGCGCCGACCCGCGGCCGCGCCACCCTGGCCCTGCGCAAGGGACCGGACCACAAGGTCCAGCGGCTGTCCCTCCGCAAACTCTGAGCGGACCCCCGGCGGTCACCGGGGGACGCGGGGCGGCGCCCGGCGCCCCGGCACGCCGCGCCACCGGCTGCCCTAACCCAGCGTCGACTTCACCACGTCCGCGAGCCGTCCCGCCACGGCGCGCGCCTGCTCGATGTCGGCCGCCTCCACCATGACCCGGACCAGCGGCTCGGTGCCCGAGGAGCGCAGCAGCACCCGGCCCGTCGTACCGAGCTGCTGCTCGGCCTCCGTGACCGCCGTCGCCAGCTCCGCCGACGTGGTGACGCGGGACTTGTCCACGTCCCGCACGTTCACCAGCACCTGCGGCAGCCGCCGCATCACGCCGGCGAGGTCCGCCAGCGAACGGCCCGTGCTCGCCACACGGGCCGCCAGCATCAGACCGGTCAGCGTGCCGTCGCCGGTCGTGGCGTGGTCGAGGACGATGACGTGCCCGGACTGCTCGCCGCCCAGCGCGTACCCGTGCTCCTTCATCGACTCCAGCACATAGCGGTCACCGACCGCCGTCTGGACGAGGGTGATGCCCTCCCGCTCCATCGCCATCTTGAAGCCGAGGTTGGACATCACCGTGCCCACCACCGCGTCGCCGCGCAGCGTGCCCGCCTCGCGCATCGCGAGGGCCAGCACGGCCAGGATCTGGTCGCCGTCGACCTCCTCGCCCGCCGCGTCCACGGCGAGGCAGCGGTCGGCGTCGCCGTCGTGCGCGATGCCCAGGTCGGCGCCGTGCTCGACGACCGCGGCCTTCAGCAGATCGAGGTGTGTGGATCCGCAGCCGTCGTTGATGTTCAGACCGTCCGGCTCGGCGCCGATCGTGACGATCTCCGCGCCGGCCCGGGTGAACGCCTCCGGCGAGACCCGGGCGGCGGCACCGTGCGCCTCGTCCAGGACGACCTTGAGCCCGTCGAGACGGTTCGGCAGTACACCGATGAGATGCGCGACGTACTGGTCGAAGCCCTGGTCGTAGTGCCGGACCCGGCCCACACCCGCACCGGTCGGCCGCTCCCACGGGGCCCCGGTGCGGTGTTCGTCGTACACGCTCTCGATCCTGTCCTCCAGTTCGTCGGCCAGCTTGTGGCCGCCGCGCGCGAAGAACTTGATGCCGTTGTCCGGCATGGCGTTGTGACTCGCGGAGAGCATCACGCCGAGGTCGGCACCCAGCGCCCCGGTGAGATACGCCACCGCCGGGGTGGGCAGCACACCGACGCGCAGGACGTCCACGCCCGCGCTCGCGAGACCCGCCACCACGGCGGCCTCCAGGAACTCGCCCGACGCCCGCGGATCGCGCCCGACCACCGCAGTCGCCCGATGGCCCTCGAACGTGCCCGCCTCGGCGAGCACATGCGCCGCGGCGACCGACAGACCGAGCGCCAGCTCCGCCGTCAGATCCGCGTTGGCGATGCCGCGCACGCCGTCCGTGCCGAAGAGTCGTCCCACAGCTGTCCCTCCGAAAAGTGCTCAGAAATTGCCCCGAAGAGCCCGGAAAACGAACGCCCCGGCAGCACAGAGTGCCGCCGGGGCGAACATATGCCATACATACGCCGGACGGCCGCAAGGGCCATGGCGTGGTAGGCCGAGCCAGCGTTTAGCGCTTGCTGTACTGCGGCGCCTTGCGGGCCTTCTTCAGACCGGCCTTCTTGCGCTCGACCGCGCGGTCGTCGCGGCTCAGGAAGCCGGCCTTCTTCAGCGGGCCGCGGTTGTTGTCCACGTCCGCCTCGTTCAGCGAGCGGGCCACACCGAGGCGCAGCGCGCCGGCCTGGCCGGAGACGCCGCCACCCGAGATACGGGCGATGACGTCGTAGCGGTTGTCGAGTTCGAGCACCTTGAAGGGCTCGTTGACAGCCTGCTGGTGAACCTTGTTCGGGAAGTAGTCCTCGAGCGAGCGACCGTTGATCTTCCACTTGCCGGTGCCCGGAACGATCCGGACACGGGCGATGGCGTTCTTGCGGCGGCCCAGGCCGGCGGCCGGCTGGGGGTCGCCGAACCGGGAGGCCAGCGACTCGGAGGTGTACTCGCCCTCGACGGGGGTCTCCGACTCGAAGGTCGTCACCTCGGCGAAGGTCTCCTCGCCCTCGGCGGCGTCCACGGGGGTCTCTGCAGTGGTCTCGGCCACGATGTTCCTCAGATTTCTTGTCGTCTTAGGCGGTGGCCGGAATTACTGCGCGACCTGGGTGATCTCGAACGGGACCGGCTGCTGAGCGGCGTGCGGGTGCTGGTCCCCCGCGTAGACCTTCAGCTTCGAGAGCATCTGACGGCCCAGGGTGTTCTTGGGGATCATGCCCTTGATGGCCTTCTCCACGGCCTTCTCGGGGTTCTTCGCGAGCAGCTCGTCGTAACGGACGGAACGCAGACCACCCGGGTAGCCGGAGTGGCGGTACGCCATCTTCTGGGTCTTCTTGTTGCCGGACAGGTGGACCTTGTCGGCGTTGATGATGACGACGAAGTCACCCATGTCCATGTGAGGCGCGTAGATCGGCTTGTGCTTGCCCCGGAGGAGGTTCGCTGCCGTAGTCGCCAGACGGCCCAGGACGATGTCCTGCGCGTCGATGATGTGCCACTGGCGCGTGACATCGCCGGGCTTGGGGCTGTACGTACGCACGGTCGTAGCCTTCGCTTCTTCAGTGAGTGGGTCCTGACAAGGCCACCCGGACGATCACGACAGCCCTGGCGGACATACGGGGACGCAACCCGTGTCTGCCGCTGGATCATCGGCCCGGTGGACCGGCGTAAGGGCCTCTCACGTGAGAATGAACAAGCCAATACGCATAACGAACCAGAAGGATACCCAGGGTGCGCCGTACGGGTCAAAACGAGGCCCCCGCCCACGGATACGGCCCCTACCGCGCCCGCACCACCCGGCGCTCGTCCCAGACCGGTTCCGGCGACTCCCGCACCACCCCGTCCGAGCCGAAGACGAGATACCGGTCGAAGGTCCTCGCGAACCACCGGTCGTGGGTCACGGCCAGCACCGTCCCCTCGTACGCCTCCAGACCGTCCTGGAGCGCCTCGGCCGACTCCAGGTCCAGGTTGTCCGTCGGCTCGTCCAGCAGCAGCGCCGTCGTCCCGCGCAGCTCCAGCAGCAGGATCTGGAAGCGCGCCTGCTGCCCGCCCGACAGCTTGTCGAACGGCTGGTCGCCCTGCCGCTCCAGCTCGTAGCGGCGCAGCACGCTCATCGCGCCGCCCCGGTCCTTCGCGTGCTCGGTCCACAGGATGTCGACCAGGCTCCGCCCCAGCAGCTCCGGATGCGCGTGCGTCTGCGCGAAGTGGCCGGCCACGACCCGCGCGCCCAGCTTCCACCGCCCGGTGTGCGCGACCGTCGGATCGCCCGCCAGCAGCCGCAGGAAGTGCGACTTGCCCGAGCCGTTCGATCCGAGCACGCCGATCCGCTCGCCGTAGTAGATCTCCAGCGAGAACGGCTTCATCAGCCCGGTCAGCTCCAGGTTCTCGCAGGTCACCGCCCGCACCCCGGTCCGGCCGCCCTTGAGCCGCATCCGGATCTCCTGCTCGCGCGGCGGCTCCGGCGGCGGCCCGGCGTCCTCGAACTTCTTGAAGCGCGTCTGCATCGCCCGGTAGCGCGACGCCATGTCCGGGCTGATCGCGGCCTGCTGCCGCAGCCGCAGCACCAGCGCCTTCAGCCGCGCGTGCTCCTCGTCCCAGCGCCGCTTCAGCTCCTCGAACCGCGCGAACCGCTCCTTGCGGGCCTCGTGGTACGTACCGAAACCGCCGCCGTGCACCCAGACGTCCGACCCGGCCGGGCTCGGCTCCACGCTCACGATCCGCTGCGCGGTGCGCGCCAGCAGCTCCCGGTCGTGGGAGACGAACAGCACCGTCTTACGGGTCTCCGCCAGCCGCTCCTCCAGCCACCGCTTGCCGGGCACGTCGAGATAGTTGTCGGGCTCGTCCAGCAGCAGGACCTCGTCGGGCCCGCGCAGCAGCGCCTCCAGCACGAGCCGTTTCTGCTCACCGCCGCTGAGCGTCCTCAGCGCGCGCCACTGCGCCTTCTCGTACGGGACGCCCAGCGCCGCGACCGTGCAGATGTCCCACAGGGTCTCGGCCTCGTACCCGCGCGCCTCCGCCCAGTCGCTCAGCGCCTGCGCGTAACTCATCTGCGCGGCCTCGTCGTCGCGCTCCATGATCGCGGTCTCGGCCCGGTCCACGGCCAGCGCCGCTTCCCTGATCCGCGGCTGCGCGACGGAGACCAGCAGGTCGCGGACGGTGCGCTCGTCCCGTACGGAGCCGACGAACTGCTCCATCACGCCGAGGCCGCCGGACACGGTGACCGTCCCGCCGTGCGGCTGGAGGTCCCCCGCCATCAGCCGCAGCAGTGTCGTCTTGCCCGCGCCGTTGGCTCCCACGAGCGCCACGACGGCGCCCTCACCCACCCGGAACGAGGCGTCGCCGAGCAGCACCCGCCCGTCCGGTAGGTAGTACTCCAGGTGCGCGGCCTCCAGATGTCCCATGCCTGGCATTGTGAGGGCCGCGGCCCCGCTGTCCCAACCCAATTCCGTTCTCGGCCCGGGACCGGACCCCCTTCGCGCCGTCTAAACTCCCGCCATGAGCTTTGGTCAAGGGGGGCCTTACGGGCCGCCGCCACAGGGGCCGTACGGATCGCGGGACCCGCAGGGGCAGACACCGGACTGGGCCGCGCTCGCCGACGCCTCGGCACAGCGGGCCCGCCGCAGGCGCTGGATGCTGATCGGGGGCGGCGTGCTCGCGACCGCCGCGGTCGCGGCGATCGTCGCCACGGCCGTCGTCTCGGCGAACGGCGACGGAGGCCGCGCGAGCGGCAAGAACAGCGAGCTGCCCGCGGCGCCCGACCTGCCCAGCGAGAGCGCCGAGCCGGAGCCGTCGTTCTCCGACGCCGAGCCGCTGCCGCCGCCGGACCCGAAGGACTTCATCTCCGCCGAGGACAAGGACAGGCTGCCGCTCAGCGCCGACACCCTCTTCCCCGGCGCGAAGCTGACGATGGGCGACCGCGACTACACCAAGGGCGCGACGAACCGCACCACGAACTGCGCGGGCGCCACCCAGGGCGACCTCGGCTCGATCCTCGCCGCCAACACCTGCGACCAGGTCATCCGCGCCACGTACACCCGCGGCGGCACGGCGGTGACCGTCGGCGTCGCCGTCTTCTCCACCGAGGCACAGGCGCTGAAGGCGAAGGAGGAGGCGCGCGGCGGTCTGGCCTCGCTCTCCGGGGCGGGAGTCCCGACGTTCTGCCGGGACGGCGTGATCTGCCGCAAGACCACCAACTCGTACGGCAGGTACGTGTACTTCACCGTCGGCGGCTTCACCGGCGGCAAGGACGTCGTGAAGACCGACAAGGACGTCTACACCACCGGTGACGACGTCGCGGAGTTCACCTTCCTCCAGATCCGCCGCCGCGGCGAGGCACAGGCGTCAGCCGCAGCCACCGCACCCGTCGACGAGTGACCCGGCGGCTCCCCCGGAGCCTCCGGCGGCCGGCAGCGTCCGCTTGTTCCGGGCCAGCCGGCTGCGCGCGGCGAGCTGGTCGTCGGCCGGGTAGCCGACCTCCTCCAGGGTGAGGCCGTGCGGCCGTACGACATGGACGGCCGAGTCCCGCACCCCGGCGGCCAGCACCTTCGCCGGCCACTCCACCGGCCGGTGCCCGTCGCCCACGAACAGCAGCGCGCCGACCAGCGAGCGCACCATGTTGTGGCAGAAGGCGTCGGCCCGGACGGTCGCGGTGATCACACCGTGCGCGTCCCGCTCCCACTCCAGCCGCTGGAGGGTGCGGATCGTCGTGGCGCCCTCGCGCCTCTTGCAGTACGCGGCGAAGTCGTGCTCCCCGACCAGCCCCGCCGACGCCGCGTTCATGGCGTCCACGTCCAGCGTCCAGTCGTGCCACAGGACATGGCCGCGCAGCAGCGGGTCGACACCGCCGGGATCGTCGGTGACGCGGTAGGCGTAGCGCCGCCAGATCGCCGAGAAACGCGCGTTGAACCCCGCCGGCGCCTCCGCGACCCTCCACACCCGTACGTCGTGCGCCAGGCGCCCCGCGAGGCGCCGCAGCAGCTTCTCCCGGTGCTCGGCCCACAGCTCCGCGGGCAGATCGACGTGCGCCACCTGTCCGCGCGCGTGCACCCCGGCGTCCGTGCGCCCGGCGACGGTGAGGTCGTAGGTCTCCGCGGAGCGCGTCACGATCCTCAGCGCGTCCTCGATCTCGCCCTGGACGGTCCGCCGGGTGGCCTGCCGCGCCCACCCGGAGAAGTCCTTCCCGTCGTAACTCAGGTCGAGCCGTACCCGTACGAACCCGGGCGCCGCGCCCTCGGTCTCCTCGCTCACCATGCATCCCATTCATACGGAACGGGCCCGCACAGCCCCCGGTGAGGGGGTGATGCGGGCCCGTTCTGCGACCTCGAAAAAACGGTCAGGCGTCCTTGGAGTCCTCGGACCCCGAAGAACCGGCCTCGGTCGCCTTGGCGTCCTCGACGGGGGCGTCCTCCTCGGAGGCCGCCTCCTTCTTGAGGGCGTCCTCCTTGACGGCGCGCTTCGTCGCCGCCTCGGCCTCACCGGTGGCCTTCTGCGCCACGGTCAGCGCCTCGACCAGCTCGATGACCGCCATCGGGGCGTTGTCGCCACGACGGGGGCCGATCTTGGTGATACGGGTGTAGCCACCGGGGCGGTTCTCGTACCGCGGAGCGATCTCGGTGAAGAGCGTGTGCACGACGCTCTTGTCCGTGATCGTCTGGAGAACGAGGCGACGGTTGTGGATGTCGCCCTTCTTCGCCTTGGTGACCAGACGCTCGGCGACCGGACGCAGGCGGCGGGCCTTGGCCTCGGTCGTCGTGATCTTGCCGTGCTCGAACAGCGACTTCGCGAGGTTCGCGAGGAGCAGCCGCTCGTGCGCTGCGCTGCCGCCCAGACGGGCGCCCTTGGCGGGCTTCGGCATGGTGTTACTCCTTCATATCTGCACCGGCCGTATCAGGTACCGGTGTCAGTTCCCCGCAGACGGTTGTCTGCGGAAAGGCATATCAAGCCGGTCCGGCGTCTGAGGACAGAACCCCGGGCCCGGGGTCCTAGTACTGCTCGGTCTCCACGAAACCGGCGTCCGCGTCGTCGTCCGCGCCGAACGCGTCGGCCGCGGCGGTCGGGTCGAATCCGGGCGGGCTGTCCTTGAGCGCCAGGCCCATGCCGGCCAGCTTCGCCTTGACCTCGTCGATCGACTTGGCACCGAAGTTGCGGATGTCGAGCAGGTCCGCCTCGGACCGCGCCACGAGCTCACCCACGGAGTGGATGCCCTCGCGCTTGAGGCAGTTGTACGACCGGACGGTGAGCTCCAGCTCCTCGATCGGCAGGGCGAGATCGGCGGCGAGCGCCGCGTCCGTCGGCGACGGGCCCATGTCGATGCCCTCGGCGTCGATGTTGAGCTCGCGCGCCAGACCGAACAGCTCGACCAGCGTCTTGCCCGCGGACGCCATGGCGTCACGGGGGCGCATGGCCTGCTTGGTCTCGACGTCGACGATCAGCTTGTCGAAGTCGGTGCGCTGCTCGACACGGGTCGCCTCGACCTTGTACGTGACCTTGAGCACCGGCGAGTAGATGGAGTCGACCGGGATACGGCCGATCTCCTGGCCCACCTGCTTGTTCTGGACGGCGGAGACGTAGCCGCGACCGCGCTCGACGGTCAGCTCCATCTCCAGCTTGCCCTTGCCGTTGAGCGTGGCGAGGACGAGATCCGGGTTGTGGCACTCGACACCGGCCGGGGGCGCGATGTCGGCGGCGGTGACCAGGCCGGGACCCTGCTTGCGCAGGTACATCACGACGGGCTCGTCGTGCTCCGAGGAGACGACGAGCTGCTTGATGTTGAGGATGAGGTCGGTGACGTCCTCCTTGACGCCCGGCACGGTGGTGAACTCGTGCAGGACCCCGTCGATCCGGATGCTGGTGACAGCGGCACCGGGGATCGAGGAGAGGAGCGTGCGACGCAGGGAGTTACCGAGCGTGTAGCCGAAACCCGGCTCCAGGGGCTCGATGACGAATCGCGAACGGTACTCGTCGACGACCTCTTCGGTCAGCGACGGACGCTGAGCGATAAGCATGGAAAATGCCTCCAGTCTTGGCACCCACTATTTGATGCCAACAGGACAAGGGTACGGGCGGTACGGAGCAGAGGCCCCGTACCGCCCGCGATCCGTACCCCAGGGGGGTACGAAGGGTCAGACGCGGCGGCGCTTCGGGGGGCGGCAGCCGTTGTGCGGGGTGGGGGTGACGTCCTGGATCGAGCCCACCTCCAGGCCGGTGGCCTGGAGCGAGCGGATCGCGGTCTCACGGCCGGAGCCGGGACCCTTGACGAAGACGTCGACCTTGCGCATGCCGTGCTCCTGCGCGCGGCGGGCGGCCGACTCGGCGGCCATCTGCGCGGCGAAGGGGGTGGACTTGCGCGAGCCCTTGAAGCCGACGTGGCCGGCGGAGGCCCAGGAGATCACGTTGCCCGAGGGGTCCGTGATCGAGACGATGGTGTTGTTGAACGTGCTCTTGATGTGGGCGTGCCCGTGAGCGACGTTCTTCTTTTCCTTGCGGCGCACCTTCTTGGCAGCGCCCTGACGACCCTTGGGGGGCATCTATTACTCCTACGGGAGGTGGTCGGTCCTACAGCGAAGACCGCTGATGAGCGTCCGCTGAGGACTACTTCTTGCCCGGCTTCTTCTTGCCGGCGATGGCGCGACGCGGACCCTTGCGGGTACGGGCGTTCGTGCTCGTGCGCTGGCCGTGGACCGGCAGGCCGCGACGGTGACGCAGACCCTGGTAGCAGCCGATCTCGACCTTGCGGCGGATGTCGGCCTGGATCTCGCGACGGAGGTCGCCCTCGGTCTTGAGGTTGGTGTCCACGTACTCGCGGATCTTGACGAGGTCTTCCTCGGCGAGGTCGCGGACACGGACGTTGGGGTCCACGCCGGTGGCGGCGAGGGTCTCCTTGGACCGGGTGCGCCCGATGCCGAAGACATAGGTGAGGGCGACCTCGACGCGCTTTTCGCGCGGGAGGTCAACGCCTGCGAGGCGTGCCATTCATGGCTCCTGAGTGATTTCGGAGGTCTTCCGCAGTGACTGTCCCGGACGTCGGTGCTCTCCGGGTCCCCGGCCTCCGCCGGGGGTGTCGGCGCCATCAGCCGATGCGGATGACGTCGGACACTGCGTATATACGTGTTTCGCTCGCGTCGCGCGAAGTACTGCGAGATGCAGGTGGTGCTGCGTCAGCCCTGGCGCTGCTTGTGGCGCAGGTTGTCGCAGATGACCATGACCCGGCCGTGACGGCGGATCACCTTGCACTTGTCGCAGATCTTCTTGACGCTCGGCTTGACCTTCATGGTGTGAGGTTCTCCGGGTCAGTGCCGGCACCCCTGAGACGGGGTGAGGCAAGATCTACTTGTATCGGTAGACGATCCGGCCACGCGTCAGGTCGTAGGGAGACAGCTCCACCACCACCCGGTCATCGGGCAGGATCCGGATGTAGTGCATCCGCATCTTGCCGCTGATGTGCGCGAGGACCTTGTGACCGTTCTGGAGCTCCACCTTGAACATGGCGTTCGGGAGGGACTCGATCACGGTGCCCTCAATTTCGATGGCACCTTGCTTCTTGGCCACGCTTCGCCCTTCGAATCGGCTACCTTGGTCGATTCTGGACCGCCGTATGTGGACACACGGGTACACCAGAGCCGACGAGTCAGTCTACGGCAGGGCTCCCGAAAAGACGAATCCGTTGAGCTTGCCCACCACGGGAGATCATCAATCCCCGCTCCCCCGAACGAGCCGGCCCCCGGACTCCGTCCGGCTGGTCAGCCCAGGGGGTCCGGGGCCGCCGTGACGCCCAGTTCCGCCAGCTTCGCCTTGCCGCCGTCGACCGCGGTCAGGACCAGCGGGCCGTCCTCCGTCAGGGCGATCGAGTGCTCCCAGTGCGAGGACCAGGTGCCGTCGGTCGTGATGACCGTCCACTCGTCGTCGAGGACCTCGGTGCGCGGGGTGCCGAGCGAGACCATCGGCTCGATCGCCAGACAGAAGCCGGGGACCAGCTTCGGACCCTTGCCGCGCTTGCGCGAGACGTAGTTCAGCAGATGCGGCTCCATGTGCATCTGGCTGCCGATGCCGTGGCCGCCGTAGTCCTCGACGATGCCGTACTTGCCGCCGCCCGGCTTCGGCTGGCGGCGGATGTACGTCTCGATCGCCCGTGACACGTCGACCAGCCGGTTGCCGAGCCGCATCGCGGCGATCCCGGCCCACATCGACTCCCGCGTCACGCGCGACAGCTCGACCAGCTCCGGTGCGTGCCCCTCGCCGACGAACGCGGTGAAGGCCGCGTCGCCGTGCCAGCCGTCCACGATCGCGCCGGCGTCGATCGAGATGATGTCGCCGTCCTTCAGCACGGTCTCCGTGTCCGGGATCCCGTGCACCACCACCTCGTTGACCGAGGTGCAGATCGTCGCGGGGAACCCGCCGTAACCAAGGAAGTTGGGCTTCGCGCCGTGGTCCGCGAGGACCTTGCGCGCGACCTCGTCCAGGTCCTTCGTGGTGGCGCCGGGCACCGCGGCCGCGCCGGTGGCCGCGTGGATCGCGGCCACGACCAGTCCCGCCTCACGCATCTTCGCGATCTGCTCGCGGGTCTTGATCTCCACCATGACGGCGGCCTGCCTCACTCGGTCGATGAAACGCTGTCGTCCCGGCGGCGACCGCCGGGACATCTACGGTAGTGCCCGGACAGCAGTACGGCCGTGGTGCCCCTCGGGGCGCCCCGGCCGTATCACTGTGCCGTGCTGTGTGGTGCGGTGTTGCCGTGGTGCGGTGTTGCCGTGGTGCGGGTGCCGCGGTCCGTACGGGGGCCGCGGGCGACGGGTGGACGGACCGGCCTAGGCCGCCCGGCCGCCCTGTTCGAGGGCCGCCATCGCGCGCTCGGTCACCTCGGCGACCTTGCCCAGCGCGGAGATGGTGACCACGAGCCCCTGCTCCCGGTAGTGGTCGATGATCGGCTCGGTCTGCGTGTGGTAGACCTCCAGCCGGGTGCGGACCGTCTCCTCGGAGTCGTCGCCACGCTGGTACAGCTCGCCGCCGCAGTCGTCACAGACACCCTGCTTCTTCGGCGGGCTGTACGTGACGTGGAAGACGTGCGAGCTGTCGTTGCGGCAGACGCGCCGACCGGCGATCCGCTTGACCACCTCGTCCTCGTCGACCTCCAGGTCCAGCACGGCGTCCAGGTGCAACCCCTCGGCCGTGAGCGCCTTGTCGAGCGCCTCGGCCTGGAAGACGTTGCGGGGGAAGCCGTCCAGAAGGAAGCCGTTCTCGGCGTCCGGCTGTGCCATCCGGTCCAGCGCCATCGCGATGGTGACCTCGTCGGGAACCAGGTTCCCGGCGTCCATGAAGCTCTTCGCCTGCCTGCCGAGGTCGGTGCCCTGGCTGATGTTGGCGCGGAAGAGATCACCGGTGGAGATGTGTGGAATGGACAGGTTCTTGGCGAGGTACGCAGCCTGCGTTCCCTTGCCGGCACCGGGCGGTCCGACGAGGACGATTCGCATCAGCGGAGGAACCCTTCGTAATTACGCTGCTGGAGCTGGCTCTCGATCTGCTTCACGGTCTCCAGACCCACACCCACGATGATCAGGATGCTTGTCCCGCCGAACGGGAAGTTCTGGTTCGCACCGCCGAAGCCTGCCAACGCCATCGTTGGGACGAGAGCGATCAACCCGAGGTACAGCGAGCCCGGCCAAGTGATCCGGTTGAGTACGTAACTCAGATACTCGGCAGTAGGTCGACCTGCCCGGATGCCCGGGATGAAGCCACCATACTTCTTCATGTTGTCCGCGACTTCTTCGGGGTTGAACGTGATGGCCACGTAGAAGAAGGCGAAGAACACGACCAGCACGAAGTAGGTCGCGATGTAGTACGGATGGTCACCCTTGATGAAGTGGGCTTCGATCCATGTCTTCCAGCCGGACTGCGAGCTGGAGAACTGCGCGATGAGCGCCGGGATGTAGAGCAGCGACGACGCGAAGATGACGGGAATCACACCCGCCTGGTTGACCTTGAGCGGAATGTACGTGGACGTACCGCCGTAGGACCGGCGCCCGATCATCCGCTTCGCGTACTGGACGGGGATGCGGCGCTGTGCCTGCTCGACGAAGACGACGAGACCCACCATCACGAACCCGATGAGGATGACCGTGCCGAACTCGATCCAGCCCTGAGCGAGCTTGCCGCTCTCCTTGATGGCCCACAGCGCGCCCGGGAAACCGGCGGCGATGGAGATGAACATCAGGATGGACATGCCGTTGCCGATGCCCTTGTCGGTGATCATCTCACCGAGCCACATGACGGCGGCCGTACCGGCGGTCATCGTGATGACCATCGTGACGGTGATGAAGATCGACTGGTCCGGAACGATCTCCGAGGCGACCGGGCAGCCGCTGAACAGCGCGCCGCTGCGGGCGGTGGCCACCAGACCGGTGCCCTGGAGCACCGCGAGGGCGACTGTCAGGTAACGGGTGTACTGGGTGATCTTGGCCTGGCCGGACTGCCCTTCCTTCTTGAGGGCTTCGAGTCGGGGGATGACCACAGTCAGCAGCTGCAGGATGATGCTTGCCGTGATGTACGGCATGATGCCGAGCGCGAAGATCGTAATCTGCAGCAGCGCTCCGCCGCTGAACATGTTCACCAAGCCGAACAGGCTGTTATTGCCCTTCTGGGCTGCGTCGACGCACGTCTGGACGTTCTCGTAACTGACGCCCGGCACGGGGATGTGCGCCCCGAACCGGTACAGCACGATGATGAACAGCGTGAAGAGCAGCTTCTTGCGCAGGTCGGGCGTCTTGAACGCCCGGGCGAACGCGGTGAGCACGGTGCCTCCTGCGACCCCCGCGCTCGCGCGTCAAGGGTGACGGTCTTGAGGATCGACGGATACATATCAGGCAAGAAGCCACGCGACCACCCCTGCGGAGAGTCCGCGTGGCTCGGGGTCCGGGGGCGGACCCCCGGGTTCAATACAGCAACAGTGCACGCCACCTTACCGGCGTACCTGCCCCCCTAGGAACGACCAACCGGGGATGCCCCTTATGAGAGGCATCCCCGGTTGGGTGTTCAGTCCATCAACTTGTCCGAGACGTCTCAGACGAGTTCGGTGACCGAGCCGCCGGCGGCCGCGATCTTCTCCTTGGCGGAGCCGGAAGCGGCGTCAACCGAAACCGTCAGTGCCACGGAGATCTCGCCCTGGCCCAGGACCTTGACGAGGCTGTTCTTGCGGACCGCACCCTTGTCGACCAGATCGGCCACCGTGACCTCGCCACCCTGCGGGTAGAGCTCGGCCAGCTTGTCCAGGTTCACGACCTGGTACTCGGTACGGAACGGGTTCTTGAAGCCCTTCAGCTTCGGCAGCCGCATGTGGAGGGGCATCTGCCCACCCTCGAAGCGGGCCGGAACCTGGTAACGGGCCTTCGTACCCTTGGTGCCACGACCGGCCGTCTTACCCTTGGACGCCTCGCCACGGCCCACACGGGTCTTGGCGGTCTTGGCTCCGGGGGCGGGACGGAGGTTGTGGACCTTCAGCGGCTTCTGCTCCGCCATGTCAGTCGACCTCCTCAACCGTCACGAGGTGCCGCACGGTGTTGGCCATGCCGCGGAACTCGGGACGGTCCTCCTTGACAACCACGTCGTTGAGCCGCTTGAGGCCCAGCGAACGGAGGGTGTCGCGGTGGTTCTGCTTGCTACCGATGTACGACTTCGTCTGCGTGATCTTGAGACGGGCCATCACGCACCCGCTCCCGCACGCGCACGCAGCAGGGCCGCGGGGGCGACGTCCTCAAGGGGCAGACCGCGGCGGGCCGCGATCTCCTCGGGACGCTGAAGACCCTGGAGGGCCTCCACGGTCGCGTGCACGATGTTGATCGGGTTCGACGAACCGAGCGACTTCGACAGGATGTCGTGGACGCCGGCGCACTCGAGCACCGCACGCACCGGGCCACCGGCGATGACGCCGGTACCGGGGGACGCGGGCTTGAGCAGGACGACGCCCGCCGCCTTCTCACCCTGGATCGGGTGCGGGATGGTGCCCTGGATACGGGGGACCTTGAAGAAGTGCTTCTTGGCCTCCTCAACACCCTTGGCGATGGCGGCCGGCACCTCCTTGGCCTTGCCGTAACCGACACCCACGGTGCCGTCACCGTCGCCCACCACGACCAGCGCGGTGAAGCTGAAGCGACGACCACCCTTCACGACCTTGGCGACACGGTTGATCGCGACGACACGCTCGACGTACGCGGTCTTCTCGGCGGCAGCGCCACCGTCACGGCCCTTCCGGTCCCGCCGCTCGCCGCCACCGGCACCGCTTCCGCGGCGCTGGGGTCCAGCCATTGGATTTACCTCTCTCTGTTACGTCCGCTAGCTCCGGAACCGGGGCTTAGAACTTCAGCCCGGCTTCACGGGCGGCGTCAGCCAGAGCGGCAATCCGCCCGGCGTACTGGTTGCCACCACGGTCGAACACGACAGCCTCGATACCGGCGGCCTTGGCGCGCTCGGCGACCAGGGCACCGACCTGCTGTGCCCGGGCGCTCTTGTCGGCGTCGCCGCCGCGGATCGACGTGTCCAGGGTCGACGCCGAAGCGAGCGTGTGGCCCGCGATGTCGTCGATGACCTGAGCCACCATGTGGCGGTTGGAACGCGTCACAACGAGCCGGGGGCGAGCCTGCGTGCCCGAGACCTTCTTGCGTACGCGGATGTGACGGCGCTTGATGGCAGCGGCCTTGTAGGCCTTGCCCTTGGCGATCTTTACACCGTATGCCATGGCTACTTACCCGCCTTTCCGACCTTGCGGCGGATGACCTCGCCGGCGTACTTGACGCCCTTGGCCTTGTACGGGTCGGGCTTCCGCAGCTTGCGGATGTTCGCCGCGACCTCGCCGACCTTCTGCTTGTCGATGCCCTCGACACTGAGCTTCGTCGGGGACTCGACCTTGAAGGTGATGCCCTCGGGGGCCTCGACGACGATCGGGTGGCTGTATCCGAGCGCGAACTCCAGGTTGGAGCCCTTCGCCTGGACGCGGTAACCGACACCGCTGATTTCGAGCGCCTTGCTGTATCCCTGGGTCACACCGGTGATCATGTTCGCCACCAGCGTGCGGGACAGGCCGTGCAGGGCCTTGTTCTGACGCTCGTCGTTCGGGCGCAGCACCGAGAGGGTGCCGTCCTCGCCCTTGGAGACCTCGATCGGCGCTGCGACGGTGTGCGAGAGGGAACCCTTGGGGCCCTTCACCGCGACCGTACGGCCGTCGATGGTGACGTCCACACCGGTGGGAACCTGGATGGGGAGCTTGCCGATTCGCGACATGAGCTTTTCCTCCGTTCCCGACTACCAGACGTAGGCGAGGACTTCCCCACCTACGCCCTTCTTGCCTGCCTGCTGGCCGGTCAGAAGACCGTGGGACGTGGAGATGATCGCCACGCCCAGGCCGCCGAGCACCTTGGGCAGGTTGGTGGACTTGGCATACACGCGCAGACCCGGCTTCGAGATGCGCTTGATGCCGGCGATCGAACGCTCGCGGTTCGGGCCGAACTTCAGCTCGAGGGTGAGGCTCTTGCCGACCTCGGCGTCCTCGACCTTCCAGCCGGTGATGAAGCCCTCCTGCTGGAGGATCTCCGCGATGTGCGACTTGATCTTGCTGTGCGGCATCTCGACGGTGTCGTGATACGCCGAGTTCGCGTTACGCAGACGCGTGAGCATGTCTGCGATGGGATCAGTCATGGTCATGAATTGGCCTTCGGCCTCTCTCGCCGGGGTTTCCTGTATGCGCCATCCCTCTCCCCGCTCGATGGCGGGACGGGTGCGGCACGGGGACCTACGGCGTAGTAAGTTTTGGGCGGCGGACGCCCAACCCCCCAAGCCTACGGCATGTGGAGCAGGGCTTCCGCCGACCAGTTGCTTACCGAGAGCTTCTGGTTGATTCCCCCAGGGGGAGAATTACCAGGAGCTCTTGGTGACGCCCGGCAGCTCGCCGCGGTGTGCCATCTCGCGAAGGCAGACACGGCAGAGGCCGAACTTGCGGTAGACGGAGTGGGGACGCCCGCAGCGCTGGCAGCGGGTGTAACCGCGCACGCCGAACTTCGGCTTGCGGGCGGCCTTAGCGATCAGAGCCTTCTTCGCCACGGTCAGTTCTCCTTGAACGGGAAGCCGAGGTGACGAAGGAGGGCACGACCCTCGTCGTCGTTGGTCGCCGTGGTCACCACGGTGATGTCCATGCCCCGGACCCGGTCGATCTTGTCCTGGTCGATCTCGTGGAACATGACCTGCTCCGTGAGACCGAAGGTGTAGTTGCCACGGCCGTCGAACTGCTTGGGCGACAGGCCGCGGAAGTCACGGATACGCGGCAGCGCGAGCGACAGCGTACGGTCCAGGAACTCCCACATGCGGTCACCGCGGAGGGTGACGTGGCAGCCGATCGGCTGCCCCTCGCGCAGCTTGAACTGCGCGATCGACTTGCGGGCCTTGGTGACGGCCGGCTTCTGACCGGTGATCGTGGTGAGGTCCTTGATGGCACCCTCGATCAGCTTGGAGTCGCGGGCGGCGTCGCCCACACCCATGTTGACCACGATCTTGATGAGACCGGGGACCTGCATGACGTTCTCGTACGAGAACTCGTCACGCAGCTTGCCGGCGATCTCCTCGCGGTAGCGCAGCTTCAGACGCGGTGCGGTCGTGGTCGTCATCAGATGTCCTCACCGGTCCGCTTGGCAACGCGGATCTTGTTGCCCTCGTCGTCAAAGCGGTAGCCGACGCGGGTGACGACCTTCTTGCCGTCCTTCTCCACGACCAGCTGAACGTTGCTGATGTGGACGGGGGCTTCGGTCGTCACGATGCCGCCGGTCTGCGAACCACGTGCGGTCTGGCCGGCCTTGGTGTGCTTCTTGACCCGGTTGACACCCTCGACGAGAACACGGTTCTGCGTGGGGTAGGCCACGATGACCTTGCCCTGCTTGCCCTTGTCCTTACCGGTGATGACCTGGACCAGGTCGCCCTTCTTGATCTTCATGCTTACAGCACCTCCGGCGCGAGCGAGATGATCTTCATGAACTTCTTCTCGCGCAGCTCACGGCCCACCGGGCCGAAGATACGGGTGCCACGAGGGTCGCCGTCGTTCTTCAGAATGACGGCGGCGTTCTCGTCGAAGCGGATGTACGAGCCGTCCTGGCGGCGGCGCTCCTTCACGGTGCGAACGATGACCGCCTTGATGACGTCACCCTTCTTCACGTTGCCACCGGGGATCGCGTCCTTGACGGTGGCGACGATGACGTCACCGATACCCGCGTAGCGGCGACCCGAGCCACCGAGAACACGGATGCAAAGGATCTCCTTGGCACCAGTGTTGTCGGCGACACGCAGTCGCGACTCCTGCTGGATCACGTCTATCTCCTGATCGTCTGCCGGTTCCCGGCGGGGGCCGTCCTGTGCGGGCGGCCCCCGCCGAGCCTGGCGGAACTACTCCTAGGGAATGCCCTGGGAGGGATTACCTGGCCTGGGTTACTTGGCCTTCTCAAGGATCTCGACGATGCGCCAGCGCTTCGTCGCGGACAGCGGCCGCGTCTCCATGAGGAGGACACGGTCGCCGATCCCGGCGGCGTTCTGCTCGTCGTGAGCCTTGAGCTTGTTCGTACGGCGGATGACCTTGCCGTACAGGGCGTGCTTCACGCGGTCCTCGACAGCGACGACGACGGTCTTGTCCATCTTGTCGCTGACGACCAGGCCCTCACGGGTCTTGCGGAAGCCGCGCTCGCTCTTCTCGGTCGTCTCAGTCACGTTGCTCTCAGTCATCAGGCGCTCTCCACCGTCTCGATGCCCAGCTCGCGCTCACGCATCAGGGTGTAGATCCGCGCGATGTCCTTCCGGACCAGCTTCAGCCGGCCGTGGTTCTCGAGCTGACCGGTCGCCGCCTGGAAGCGGAGGTTGAACAGCTCTTCCTTGGCCTCGCGAAGCTTGGCGACAAGCTCCTCGTTGCCCAGTTCACGCAGCTCGGACGCCTTGGTAACGGCCGCCATCACGACTCACCTGCCTCGCGCCGAACGATGCGGCACTTCATCGGAAGCTTGTGGGCGGCGCGGGTGAGCGCCTCCTTGGCAACCTTCTCGTTCGGGTAGGACAGCTCGAACATCACCCGACCGGGCTTGACGTTCGCGATCCACCACTCGGGAGAACCCTTACCGGAACCCATGCGGGTCTCGGCGGGCTTCTTCGTGAGGGGACGGTCCGGGTAGATGTTGATCCAGACCTTGCCGCCACGCTTGATGTGACGGGTCATCGCGATACGAGCGGCCTCGATCTGACGGTTCGTCACGTACGCCGGCGTCAGCGCCTGGATGCCGTACTCGCCGAACGCAACCTGCGTGCCACCCTTGGACATTCCGCTGCGCTTCGGGTGGTGCTGCTTGCGGTGCTTGACCCTACGGGGGATCAGCATTTCGGTCAGGCCTCCGTTCCGCCGGTAGAAGAGGGCGCGGCCTCCGCGGCCGGAGCAGCCGTCGCTTCGGCCTTGGGGGCCTCGGCGCCGGGAGCCTGCTGCGGCTTGCGGCCACCGCGACCGCCACGCTCGCCACCGCGGCCACCGCGGCCGGCGGGACGGTCGCTGCCGCCACCACGGGCCGGGCGGTTGCCCGCGCGCGCCGCGGCGTTCTCGGCGCGCACCTCGGCGATGTTCTTGACGTCGCCCTTGTAGATCCAGACCTTCACGCCGATGCGGCCGAAGGTCGTCTTGGCCTCGAAGAAGCCGTAGTCGACGTTGGCACGGAGCGTGTGCAGGGGCACGCGGCCCTCGCGGTAGAACTCCGAGCGGGACATCTCGGCGCCGCCGAGGCGGCCACCGCACTGGATCTTGATGCCCTTGGCGCCGGCCTTCATCGTCGACTGCATGCTCTTGCGCATGGCGCGACGGAAGGAGACACGCGAGGACAGCTGCTCGGCGACGGCCTGGGCCACCAGCTGAGCGTCCACCTCGGGGTTCTTGACCTCGAGGATGTTGAGCTGAACCTGCTTGCCGGTCAGCTTCTCCAGCTCGCCGCGGATGCGGTCGGCCTCGGCGCCGCGGCGGCCGATGACGATGCCCGGACGTGCGGTGTGGATGTCCACGCGGACGCGGTCACGGGTGCGCTCGATCTCCACCTTGGAGATACCGGCACGCTCCATCCCCTTCGTCATCATGCGACGAATGGCGACGTCTTCCTTGACGTAGTCCTTGTACAGCTTGTCGGCGTACCAGCGGGACTTGAAGTCCGTGGTGATACCGAGCCGGAACCCATGCGGGTTAACCTTCTGGCCCATTACCGGGTTCCTTCCTTGCTGCTGACGACCACGGTGATGTGGCTGGTCCGCTTACGGATCCGGTAGGCACGGCCCTGGGCACGCGGCCGGAACCGCTTCAGGGTCGGACCCTCGTCCACGTACGCCTCGCTGATGACCAGCGAAGAGGCGTCAGGGTGGTCGTAGTTGTGCGCGGCGTTGGCAATGGCGCTGTCCAGCACCTTGCCGACCGGCACGCTCGCGGCCTGCGGGGCGAAACGCAGGACCGCCTGAGCCTCCGTGGCGTCCATGCCACGGATGAGGTCCACCACGCGGCGGGCCTTCATGGGCGTGACGCGGATGTACCGCGCCTGGGCCCTGGCTTCCATGGTTGTCCCTTCGGTGTAAGTCATAGTCGTTTCCACCCCGCGGTTAGCGGCGCTTCGACTTCCGGTCGTCCTTGACGTGGCCGCGGAAGGTGCGAGTCGGCGAGAACTCGCCGAGCTTGTGGCCGACCATCGACTCGGTGACGAACACCGGGACGTGGATCTTGCCGTTGTGCACCGCGATGGTGTGGCCCAGCATTGCCGGGACGATCATCGAGCGACGGGACCAGGTCTTGATGACGTTCTTGGTGCCAGCTTCGTTCTGGACGTCCACCTTCTTGATGAGGTGGCCGTCGACGAAGGGCCCCTTCTTGAGACTGCGCGGCATCTGAACCCGCTCCTAGCGCTTCTTGTTCGTCTTGCGGCGGCGGACGATGTACTTGTTGCTCGCCTTCTTCGGCGAACGCGTACGACCTTCCTTCTGACCCCACGGGCTGACCGGGTGGCGACCACCGGAGGTCTTGCCCTCACCACCACCGTGCGGGTGGTCAACGGGGTTCATGGCGACACCGCGGACGGTCGGGCGGACGCCCTTCCAGCGCATACGGCCGGCCTTGCCCCAGTTGATGTTCGACTGCTCGGCGTTGCCGACCTCACCGATGGTGGCGCGGCAGCGGACGTCGACCAGCCGGATCTCTCCGGACGGCATACGAAGGTGGGCCATGGAGCCCTCCTTCGCCAGCAGCTGTACGGAAGTGCCCGCGGAACGGGCGAACTTCGCGCCGCCGCCGGGACGCAGCTCGATGGCGTGGATGGTCGTACCGACCGGGATGTTGCGCAGCGCCAGGTTGTTGCCGGGCTTGATGTCGGCGGACGGGCCGTTCTCGACACGGCTGCCCTGCGTGAGGCCACGCGGCGCGAGAATGTAGCGCTTCTCGCCGTCCGCGTAGTGCAGGAGCGCGATGCGCGCGGTGCGGTTCGGGTCGTACTCGATGTGCGCGACCTTGGCCGGCACGCCGTCCTTGTCGTGACGACGGAAGTCGATCACGCGGAAGGCGCGCTTGTGGCCGCCACCCTGGTGGCGAACGGTCACACGACCGGCGTTGTTACGGCCGCCCTTGCTGTGCAGGGGGCGGACCAGCGACTTCTCCGGCGTGGACCGCGTGATCTCTACAAAGTCGGCGACGCTGGAGCCACGACGGCCCGGGGTCGTCGGCTTGTACTTGCGGATACCCATTTCTCAGTCCTCGGAATATTCCGGACTTCGATTCGATCCGACTCCCGTTAGGAAGTCGGGCCGCCGAAGATGTCGATTCGGTCGCCCTCGGCGAGGGTCACGATGGCGCGCTTGGTGTCAGCGCGCTTGCCGAAACCGGTGCGGGTGCGCTTGCGCTTGCCCTGCCGGTTGATCGTGTTGACCCCGGTGACCTTGACCGAGAAGACCGCCTCGACGGCCTGCTTGATCTGGGTCTTGTTGGAGCCGGGCGCGACGATGAACGTGTACTTGTTCTCGTCGAGCAGCGCGTAGCTCTTCTCGGACACCACGGGCTTGACGAGAACGTCACGCGGGTCCGTGAAGGTCTTGCTGGTGATCTCGGCCATCAGGCTTCGCTCCCCTCGGTCTCGGCAGTCTGTCGCGCAGCCCCGCCGGACACGAAGGACTCGAAGGCGGCCTTGGTGAAGACCACGTCGTCGGAGACAAGCACGTCGTACGTGTTGAGCTGTCCCGGGTCCAGCAGGTGGACCTCGGGGAGATTGCGCGCGGACAGCCACGCGGTCTCGTCGCTCCGCTCGACGACCAGGAGCACGTGCTTGCGCTCGCTGACCTTGCCGAGCAGGGTCTTGGCGGCCTTGGTGGACGCCGCGCCCTCGACCACGTCGGAGACGACGTGGACGCGAGCGTTGCGGGCCCGGTCCGAGAGGGCCCCGCGCAGGGCGGCGACCTTCATCTTCTTCGGGGTCCGCTGCGAGTAGTCACGCGGGGTGGGGCCGTGTACGACGCCACCGCCGGCGAACTGCGGCGCACGGGTCGAACCCTGACGGGCGCGGCCGGTGCCCTTCTGGCGGTAAGGCTTCTTGCCACCACCACGGACCTCGCCGCGGCGCTTGACCTTGTGCGTGCCCTGACGGGCGGCGGCCAGCTGCGCGACGACGACCTGGTGGATCAGCGGGATGCTGACCTTGGCGTCGAAGATCTCGGCCGGGAGTTCAACGGTCCCGGTCTTGTCGCCCGAGGGCGACAAGATGTCGATGGTGCTCATGTCTTCAGGCCCCCTTCGCGGCGGTGCGGACCAGGACGAGGCCGCCGTTCGGACCGGGGACCGCGCCCTTGATGAGGAGCAGGCCCTTCTCCGCGTCAACGGCGTGAACGGTCAGGTTCTGGGTGGTGACCCGCTCGTTGCCCATGCGGCCCGCCATGCGGAGGCCCTTGAACACACGGCCCGGGGTGGCGCAGCCACCGATGGAGCCGGGAGAGCGGTGCTTGCGCTGGGTTCCGTGACCGGCGCCGAGGCCCTTGAAGTTGTGACGCTTCATGACACCGGCGAAGCCCTTGCCCTTGCTCTTGCCCGTGACGTCCACGCGGACGCCGGACTCGAACACAGCGGCGGTGACCTCCTGGCCGAGCGTGTACTCGGACGCGTCGGAGGTGCGGAGCTCCACCAGGTGGCGGCGGGGGGTCACGTCGGCCTTGGCGAAGTGGCCCTTGAGGGGCTTGTTCACCTTGCGCGGGTCGATCTCGCCGAAGGCGATCTGGACCGACTCGTAGCCGTCGGAGTCATTCGTACGGACCTGGGTCACGACGCAGGGTCCGGCCTTGACCACGGTCACCGGGACGACACGGTTGTTCTCGTCCCAGACCTGGGTCATGCCGAGCTTCTCGCCCAGGACACCCTTGATCTGCTTTGCCATCTGTCCGCGCCTCTCAGAGCTTGATCTCGATGTCGACGCCGGCCGGGAGGTCCAGGCGCATCAACGAGTCAACGGTCTTGGGCGTCGGGTCGAGGATGTCGATCAGGCGCTTGTGCGTGCGCATCTCGAAGTGCTCGCGCGAGTCCTTGTACTTGTGCGGCGACTTGATGACGCAGTACACGTTCTTCTCAGTGGGCAGCGGCACCGGGCCCGCGACCGACGCACCAGTGCGAGTCACCGTCTCGACGATCTTCTTCGCCGAGGAGTCGATGACCTCGTGGTCGTAGGCCTTGAGCCGGATGCGGATCTTCTGTCCCGCCATGGCTACTCAGTAGTCCTGTTCTCTCAAACGCTCTGGCCCCTGGTGGGGTGTGCGCCAGCTGACCGCGCACTGCTCGCCTCCGACCCACGCGGTCGGGCGTGTCGCAATCCCTCCACATAGGAATCCCGAAGGATTTTCCCTGCCAAGGGGTTGCGGGCCCGAAGTCCGCGAGACCGGGGACGAACGCCCACCGGGTGCCTGGCCGGTACCCCGCTGACACTTCCCGGAAGATTCCCGTACGTCCGTCCCAGCGCTGCCGTGGGAGGCAGATGGGCCGACGAGTACTGTGGGACTCGCTTCCGGTCCTCCCGGCGGGAGGCGCGCAGCATCGGCACTCAACCGAGCAACCTGTGCAGTGTGCCATATGGCCCGGAGCCCTGGCCAATCGCGGCCCGAGAGCGTACCCCACGGGGTGACGAGCGAACCCCACGGCTGACGCGTCAGGCGCACACACCATGTCCGGAGCCACCCGAAGGGGTGGATACTGGTACATGGAGGTGTGAATCATGCGCAAAGTAGTGGATTGCCGTGACATGCCGAGCGAGACGAACTGCACCCTCGCCATCACGGGCGAGGAGGACGAGGTGGTCCGCGCCGCGAGCGAACACGCGGCCTCGGTACACGGCCACGAGAACACGGCGGAACTGCGGGCCCAGATCCGCTCCAACCTGAAGGACGAGATGCCGCAGCACGCGTAACGCTGCGCTGAGCGGTCAGCCGTGGGCTCCGGGGGTTCTCGGAGCCGCGGTGTGCGTATGTACGTATCAGCGCTCGGACGCGTACGACACGAAGCTCGCCCACGCGGTGGGTGAGAGACCGAGGCGCGGTCCTTGGAGGTCCTTGGAGTCGCGGACGAGCACCGCTGTGGGGGTGGCGGCGACCTCGACACAGTCGTTGGGGTTGCTGCTGTCGCTGTAGCTGCTTTTGAACCAAGCCGGCTCGAACGTGTCCTCGGAAGAGGTGCTGCGGATCATGTCTCCCCTAGAGCTTCCTCGATGAAGGCCAGAGACTCGCGTGCGTTCAGAGCCTCCGCCCGGATGATTCCGTAACGCAGTTCCAAGATCCTTACCTGCCTCGGATCGGAGACAGGGCGGCCACCGAACTCCTCATCCGTGCGTCCGACGGACGTGCCGTCCCCGAACTTCAGCACCTGGATCCGCCCGCTCGTCCCGGGATGATCTCCGCGTGAAGTCGGCATCACCTGAATCTCGACGTTTCGCAACTGCCCCACCTCCAACAGGTGTTGGAGCTGCCTGCGTAACACCATTTTGCCACCGACGGGACGGCGGAGCGTGACTTCTTCCTGGACAAAGCTCAGCTCAGGAGCCGGTGAACGGCCGAGAACAGACCGCCGGGCCATTCGCGCGGCCACCGCTCGCGCCAGTTCGTCGTCCGACAGGGCGGGCCTCCTCGTCGCGAGCAGAGCACGCGCGTACTCCTCCGTCTGAAGCAGACCGTGCAGGTTGTGGTTGCCGTACGACAGCCACTCGACGGCCCGCGCCTCCATCCGCGCTAGATCCCGAACCTTCTTCGGGTAGCGGACCTCCGCCACGTCCTGCTTCATAGCGGAGATCATCCCCTCCGCCCGCAGGACCTTGTCCGCCTTGTCCAGGTACTCCTGGCGGGGAATCCGCGTGCCCGCCTCCACCTTGTAGACCAGGTCCTCGCCGTAGCCGATCGCCTGGCCGAACTCCGCCGCTCGCAGGCCGGCCGCCTCCCGGCGGAGCCGTAGCTGGCGGCCCACCGTCGCGACGACCGCCGCACCGGATTCGTCGTCGGGGTCGACCTCCCAACCGGGCTCATCCGTCTCCGTACCCTCCGCCTCCACGCTCACCGCACACCCGCCTCCCTGGTACCGCTGCCCCCTCCGGACAGGTTGGACAGCGCTGGACACGCCCCGGACAGTCACCGTACGTACCGGAGTCATCACTGGTCAGCGTATGCGCGGGCCGCCACGCTGAGTGACGTGAACCAAGAAATCACCCAACTCGGTCTTTCGGGCCGCCACTTCGGCGTACTCCTGTCACCCACGCCACGCGGCGCCCGTCTCGCCCGGCGGCTCACCACCGCGCATCTGCTCGCCTGGGACCTGCCGCCCCGGACCATCGAGACGGCGGAACAGGTGACCGCGGAGCTGGCGACGAACGCGGCCACGCACGGCCGGCTGTCCGGGCGGGACTTCCTGCTGGAGCTGCGCAGGACGGACGACGGCCGGATTCTCCGCATCGAGGTGACCGACACCCGAGGCGACCGCGCCCCCGAACTCAACCCCAAACTGCCACCCCCGGACGCCGAGTCGGGCAGAGGCCTGCTGCTGGTCGAGGTGCTGGCGGACCGATGGGGGGTGACACAGGGCCCGGTGCCACGGAAGACGGTGTGGGCGGAACTGGACCTCGTACGGCCGGCCTCACCCCTGCGAGTGAATATGCCCAACTGAGCTACGGCCAGGGCGGATTGTCCGCTTATGCTCAGCGAAGTCGAAGCCCTGGCATGTGCCAGAGGCAAACTCCACTCACTCCACGGGAACCCGCATGGTCAGCTCGCCCCATGAGGCGATGCATCGCATCTTTCAAGACCACCCCGGGCTCTTCTCCGGTGTCTCCGAAGTACTCGGAGTCGACTTCGGCCCGCTCGTAGGGGTCACGATCCTGCCCACGGACCTCACCGAGGCCCGGCCCGTCGAGCGACGCGTGGACACGCTGTTACGAGTCGAGACAGAGGACGATGGGTCTTATCTCCTCGCGATCGAGGCCCAAGGGAAGAAGGACCGGGACAAGCCCGCAAGCTGGGCCTACTACCTGTCGTATCTGCACACGAAGTACCGGCTGCCGCCCGTACTTCTGGTCGTCTGCCAGGACCCCGCCACGGCTGAATGGGCCGCGCGGCCCGTCGACATCGGCCCCCCGCAGTGGGCGGCACTCACCCTGCGCCCGCTGGTGGCGGGCCCGCACAACATGCCGGTGATCACCGACGCGGCCGAGGTCCGCAAGGATCTGGCGCTCGCCACGCTGTCTCTCATTACGCACGGTGCCGATCGGGACCCCGATGCCATACTCAAAGCGATGACGACCGCGCTGCGGGAGACCCCGGAAGCCATCAAGAACCCGATCGTCGAACTCATCTCACAGGGCCTGGGTAATCTGCCCGCCGCAGCACTCTGGAGGAAACTGGTGGCCGTGGACCTTTCTTTCTACAAGTCGCCGCTCTCGGAGGAAATCCGGGACGAGGGCCGAGCTGAGGGCCGGGACGAGGGCCGAGCGGAAAGCCGGGCGGAGGACATCCTCTTCATCCTGGAACTGCGCGGCATCGAGGTCTCCGAGGATGTCCGAGGGCGCATTACCGGCTGCAACGACACCGAGACCCTGCTCGGCTGGCTCGCCCGCGCCCTCAACACGCCGTCCGCCGAAGGGCTCTTCTCGGATTACTAGCGCCACCGACACCCGAGCCGTGACCGCTGTGTCCCTCGAAGAGGTCTTCGCGCCGGAGTAGCCCGGCTCCGCCGGCCGCACCCCGTGGTCGGCCCTGTCTCGTAGGCGGGGACTGTCAGTGCCGTGTACCACCATGGGCTCCAGGAACAGCGCGCCCGAGAAGGAGACCGTGGTGGATGCGATCAAGGCCCTTGCCGATCCCGAGCTGCGGGAGGCGGCGCGGGAGAGGCTGGCAGCGCGGGGTGGTGCCGCCGTGGGGCCGTTGCTCGACGCGTTGCTGGGCGCGGACTCGCCCGTCCTGCAAGGGCAGATCGAATTCGTGCTGGCCAAGCGGATCGGACCGGTCGCCTTCGACCTGGTGCGGGCGGAGCTGGCCGTCGCCGGGGACGAGGAGTCGCGCCGCCGCCTCAGCCGCGTGTTCGTCGCCCTGCGCACGGTGGACCGGTACGTCGAGGCGCTCTCGCACCCGTCCGCGGAGGTGCGGAGCTCCGCCGCGTACGGAATCCAGTGCGCCTGTTCCGTGGCCTACGGCCGTGAGCCCAACCCCGACGTGGACTACCCCCTGGTGATCGACGCGTTGACCCCGCTGCTCGCCGATCCGGACCCGGACGTCGCCCAGCGCGCCGAGTGGGTGCTGACGATGCTGGGGCCGGACGTCGTGGACCGCATGCGCGGCGTACGCGTCCACGGCCCCGGGAAGCTCCGGTCCCGCGCCCTGTCCGTCCTGTCGTCGGTCGGCGGCGAGGAGGCGCTGTCACCGGCGGACCGTGCAGCCGTGGAGCGGCTGATCCGTATCAAGGTGCTGGACGACCGGCCACAGCCCCTCGACACCTGCTTCACCTCCTGGATAGCCGTCCCCACCGGCGACCAGCGGGGAGTCATGGAGGTGCTCGACCTCTTCGAGGCGCGGCCCGCGACGTTCGAGCTCGGGCTGAACGTCGGAGTGCACGACAGCCACGACGGCGCCGAGTACGGCAGGGTCTACGTCACTCCGGAGGTCGACGGATGGACGCTGGTGCTCGGCCCCTGGTGCAATCCCGTCGCCCCGGAGCGCGCGGAGGACGTGCTGCGCGTCGTGACCGAGCTGAGCCGCCGCTACGGCCGGGCCCAGGCGTACTACTACGGGGAGCAGGGCGGCGGGGCGGGGTGGCTCGTCATCGAGGAGGGGACCGTCGTGCGCCGCTTCGGCTGCTACTGGGACGACGACGGGGCGCGGCTCACCCTGGGTGAGCCACTGCCCGAGGAGCGCGCCGCCTGCGTCGAGGAGGGCATCACGCCGGTGGGGGATCCCGGGGCCGACGACGAGGAGTGGGCGGACCTCGCCGCGTATCTCTCCCCGCAGCTCGCGGAACAACTGGGCGTGAGCCCAATGGACTTGGGCCCGAGGAACACGGTGCGAGGGATCGGGGCGGTGGCTCTCACCCCGTACGCGCGCGAACACGGAAGACCGCAGACGGGCGCGTACGCGATCTGACGCGCGGCCACGACCGGCCTGAGAGGAATGAGCGCCATGAGCATGGTGAAGGACATCGATGTCCGCGGCACACAGCACTGCGAGACGACCGCGCTCGGCGTGCTGCTGAGGCACGAGGGAATCGATCTCTCCGAGCCCATGCTGTTCGGGCTCGGCTCCGGGCTGTCCTTCATCTACTGGGACAGCAAGGCCATGGACTTCCCGTTCCTCGGCGGCCGGGTCAAGCCGTTCGAGCTGACCAGGAATCTGGCCTCCGCACTCGGACTCGATCTGCTGGTCGCGGAGACCACGTCCGCGCGCAAGGCGTGGCAGAACGTGGCGGCGCACATCGACGCCGGCCGCCCGGTCGGTCTTCAGCTCGACAGCTACCACCTGGACTACTTCAGTACCAAGGTGCACTTCGGCGGGCACGTCGTGGCGATGTACGGGTACGACGAACAGGACGCCTATCTGGTGGACACCGGCCCGCAGGGGGGAGCGGTCACGACCGGCCTCGCCTCCCTGGCCAGGGCACGGGCCGAGCGCGGCCCGATGACCGCCCGGCACCGTTCGTTCACGATCACGGCACCCGGCGGCCCGGCGGTGTCCCCGCGCGACCGGATCATCCCCGCGATCAAGACCTGCGCGGACGCGTTCCTGAATCCGCCCATCGCGAACCTGGGCCACCGGGGCATCGAGAAGACCGCGAAGCAGGTGCCGAAGTGGCTGGAGCGCGGCGACGATCCGGGGGAGGACCTGCCACGGGCCGCCGCCCTCATGGAGCGGGCCGGCACCGGCGGGGCGCTGTTCCGCAACCTCTACCGGGACTTCCTCGCCGAGTCCGCCGGGCTGATCGACAGCGACCACCTGCGGACCGGCCACCGTCTGTACGCGGAGGCCGCCGCCCGCTGGACGGAGGTGGCCGAACTCGTCGCGTCGGCGGGCGAATCGGGTGATGCGAAGACCCTCACGCGGGCCGGCGCCGTCCTCCACGAACTCGCGCGCATCGAGCGCGAGGCGATGCAGGCGCTCAGCAAGCTGTAGCCGCCCTGCCGAGCGGTCAGCCCCCCCCTGGGCCCGGCGGAGGCGCGTCCGGTACGAACACGCTCAGCCGGGCCACGTCGCAACGAGGTCGGCGTGACCGTCGAAGTTGGGTCCGGGGACCGTGTCCCGCACCGGTCGGCCGTTGAGCCAGCAGATCTCGAAGGTGTCGCTCTCGGTGTCCAGCAGACAGCACACCCCGCCACTCCCGGCGGTGAGGCCGGTGAATACCTCTCTGACGGCCGCGGACCGCTCGAACATCCTGCTCATCCCCGAGGTGGCCGCGGTGAACTCCAGCGCGGCATGGCCGGGGTGCTGCTCCGGCGCGAACCGCACCGTGAGGTAGATGTACCCGATCTGGACTCTGCCCAGCTCATCGAGTTCGAGGCCGCGGCCCGCAACGTACTCGCGCACCGCGTCGTCCACGCCGAACAAGATCGAGGTGTCGAGTTCGAGCGTGTCGCTCGTGGAGCAATCGACCGGGTCACTCTTGAAGTTGGACGTGAACGGGACGGAGAGACGGCCGCCGCCGGGCAGGGTGAGGGCGAGCGGCGGTACCCGATCGGTTCGTGGCGCCAGCTCGGAGAGCGCGACCAGTGCCCTGTCGACGTTCCGCGCCGGGACGAATATCTCGTAGCCGTAGTCGAGCCCCATGCGCCCCACCCCCTGGCCCTGGCCCCTGTAGACCGAACGAATCCTTCCATGACATGCCTGCGGGGGCTCCTGGGTTTCGCAGGCGTCGGCAGGGGGCGAACCCGACTCGCGCGCTCTAACTCGTCACGGCGATGGCCGTCCCCACGGAGATCGCCGCCACGGTCCGCATCACCGCCGTGTTCACCGCCTCGGCGCCCCAACTGCCCTGCTCCAGCTCCTTCGCGCGCTTGTAGACCTTGCCCGACCACGGGATGGACCGGTGCAGGTTCGGCAGGGTGCCGCTCGCCGAGAGCAGGCCGATAAGAGCCGTCGTACGGGTATCGGGCTCCGCGCCGTCGATCAGGACGGCGCGGACCTTCTCCATGAGGGCCTTCTTGTGCCCGGTGTCCGCGGCCTTCGTCGCGGTCGTACGGAACAGCCCCAGCGTCTTCTTCGTCTCCTGGCGCAGCATGCCCCGCTCCACGAGCCGATCGAGCACGGTCTGGCGCATCCCGGTGCCGATCTCGATGAGGAGGGTCTGCACTCCGCGCTTCCGTTCGGCGACCTTCTCGTGCGCGGCCCTGAGCACCGGATCGGCCGGCCGGTCACCGGCGACGGCGTGCACCTTCAGGCCGTTCAGTCCCTGATCGTTCTCGTCGACCCTGACGTACTTCCCGAGTCCGAGCTCCACGAGTACGGCGCCGCCCAGCGTGTAGTACAGGGTGCCCTCTCCCGCGATCGTTCCCGATTCGTCGTCGAACATCAGCAGGAGCAGGTCTTCGACGATGAGCGTCTCGTTCGGCATGGTCTCTTCCAACCGTTGACGTGGGGGGAGCCGTCCTGTGCCGGCCCCTGGGCCCAAGCTAGGCGGGATCCGGACGGCGGGAGCAGTGGCGGCCCGTCATCACTGTTCATGACAGATGTCATCCCCGGCGATGTCGGCCGGCCTGAGTGCCGGATCAGGCCGATGACGTCGGCGATCGGGGTCCTGTCAACTCCCCCGGGGCGCGGTCTCGACCGGATCGCGGTGTGCCACGACCCGGTGCACCCCGACCCGGTGGGCCGGGACGTGGTCGCCCACGACGTAGAAAACCTTCAATGACCTGGAGAGAAGAAACCTTCCCAACCCCACCAGCCTCCCATCACCCGCATGGGTGAACTCCCGCAACTGGGCTGGATTTCGTACGGGTTGGCGGGCATATGCTCGCGGCGACAGCTCAATACAGACAGCGGCCCCCGGCCGGGACTGGCATCCCGAACGAGGGCCTCACCACCTAGGAAGCAACACCTTCCCAATGGATGTTCAGCACCTTAGCGCGCCGTCGCGCGCCACGTCCGGAGTTCCCAGGCCCGTCGCCCGATCCGGTGTCGTACACGCCAACACCCGGCACACCAAGCGCTACACGGTCGTCGGCAACCACCTCGCACAGCACCGTGAGCTGACCCTCGTCGCGATCGGGCTCGCCGTCCACATCCAGTCGCTGCCCAACGGGGCCCGGATCGGCATCAAGTGCCTGACGGCACGCTTCCCGGAGAGCGAGGCGCGAATCGCAGCCGCGCTGCGGGAGTTGAAGGCCGCGGGCTATCTGGAGCGGACGCGCGAGCGGCTGCCGAGCGGTCGGATCGTCACGCACACGGTGTCGTACAACCAGCCGCCGGTACTCAGGGCGGTACGGAGGCCGGAGCCCGTACGCCTTCCAGCTCCGAAACCCGCACCCGCACCCACGCCCGACAAGCCCCCGCCCCCGCCCCTCCCTCAGCCGCTCTCCCCCGACCCGGACCGCCACAGCGTCGCCGCCGATCTGCTCGCGGGGCTGCGGTGCCACGACCCGCGCCTGCTGCTCGCCGAGCGCGACGTGGAGCGTCTGGCGCCCGGTGTCGCCACCTGGCTGGAGCGCGGCGCGGCCCCCGAATCCGTACGCCGCGCCCTGACCGCGAACCTCCCCGACGCCCCGCGCCACCCGGCCGCCCTGCTGGCCCACCGCCTCACCGCACTGCTCCCGCCGCCGCTCCCACCCGAGCCCGCCGTCGTACGCCCGCACCCGTTCCAGACCTGCGACCGCTGCGAACGCGCCTTCCGCGCCCCCGAACCGGGCCGCTGCCGCGACTGCGGGGACGGCGACGAGGCGGGTCAGACGAGCGTCGGTACGTCGCCGCCCCCTGCCCACACCACCTCCACGTCCCGCAGGCCCCGGCCCCACGCCTCCGCGATGCCCGCGAGCGCCGTCGCGTCCGGCGGGTCCGTGCCGAGGCCGATCGCATAGTGGACGCGGCCGCGCTCCGCCGCGTACGGGCGTGGCCAGGCGTGTGCGTCCCGGACCCCCGCCGCTTCGAGCGCCGTGAGCAGCGCCCGTACGCGGCCCCGGAAGCGGCCCAGGGTGTCGGGGCGGCGCGTGTTCACGGTCGCCACCGCCCAGGCGGCGTGCCTGCGGTGCAGGGGTGGGGGCTCCGACAGCGCGGAGGGCGCGGCGCCGGTCTCCAGGAGTTCCCAGGCCCGGTACAGCTCGTGGACCACGAGATCACGGTGGCCGGGGCCGACCTGTTCCGTGCAGCTGCGGATCGGTCCGGTCGGGGTGAGGACCGTGACGGGGGCACCGACTGCCGTACCGGATGGGCCCGTTGTGAGGCCGACGGGAACGCGCCAGTCCCAGGCCGCCCAGGTCCCGAAGAAGTGCCTGAGCAGGTCGTCGCCCACGAGGGTCCCGGCGTCGCGCGTCGTGTGCGCCGCCAGCACGGCCCAGGCGAGGCCGGGCAGCCCGCCAAAGGGGGCGGAGTCCAGACCACGAGCCCCGGCCCACGCCTTCACCTCCCTCGCCAGCGCGGCGAAGGCAGCGTGACGGTCGCCGACCGCGTCCCGTACGGCCGCCGCGTCGCTCACCGCGCTGAGCGCGACGGCCGCCGCCTCGCCCAGCTCGGTGCGGCGTTCCACGGCCCGCGCCGGGTCCAGGTCCCCTGTCGCGACCACGGCCAGGTCGACGCCCAACTCGCCCACCGCGAAGCGGAGTCCGGGCACACGTGCGCCCGCCACCTCGCGTGCGGGAGACGCGCCGTCCGGGAGCGCGACCGTCACCCGTCGCCGGATCTCGTCCATGTCCACCGCCGCGCCCGGCAGCGCGGCCACCAGGTCCAGATCGGCACCGGCGGACGCGCAGCCCATCCGGCGGGAACCGACGATGTGTACGGCGCCTTCGGCGAGAATGCGCGCGAGCAGCCCCGCGGTCTCGTCGATGTCGGCGGCCGGCGCCTTCGGTGGCTGATGATCGGCGAGCCAACTGATCTCCCCCGTGCCGAGCGCGACCGTCGCCCGTACGCGCATCGGCTCGTCACCCCTGCGCGACAGCAGCGCCAACTCCCCCACGGCGGACGACACTTCACCGAGCCGCGCCTCGATTCCCGCCGCGACCCGCTGCGGATCGCGGCTCCGCCCGAGCGTCAGATGCGGGGTGAAGCCCTCGGCCCGCCAGCCGCCGCAGCGCGGGAACCGCCGTTCCAGCGCCTGCCGGAGCTCCGCCCACAGCTCGTCGCCGTCGGCCGCCGGGTCGAGCCAGAGCGTGGCGTCCTCGCGGTGCCCGAAGGTGTGCACGCCGGCCAGCCGCACCGCGAAGGGCGCGGTCTCGGCGGCGGCAGCGGCCAGCAGCGGCGTCGCGCGGTCGAAGTCGGACTCCGGGACGAAGCCGAAGAGCAGGTTCACATGCGGCGGCCAGCGGTCGGCCCCCGGGTCGTGCTCCTGCCGTACGGCCTGGAGCGGAGCCCACGGCTCACGGGGCGGGATCCAGGCGACGGCGGTACGGGCGGAGGCGGCCACATCGAGGACGCCGCCATCCGAACTCCCCTCTGGGGCAGTGAGGTTGACCGTCACCTCCACGCCGTAGTGGTCGGAGATGTAGAGGCCGCTCGCGTCCGGCGTATCGCCCCGCAGCGCGGCCCCGGCCACCGTCCCGCGCCCCCGCAGCAGCACCCGGTCCAGCCGTCCGGCACGCCCCGACAGCGAGGCCACCGCGGCCAGCGGATTGGCGACCGGATCGAACGTCGGCGTGCGGTCCTCGGAGCCGTACACCTCGCTCCAGGCGTCACGCATGCCGAGCGCGGCGGCCGGCCCTTCGTCCCCGCCGGCGCCGTCGTTGAAGTCGCCCAGCAGGATCACATCAGCGTCGACTCCGCCCAATCCCTCGGCCAGGGATGCGAGTTCGCCACGGCGCCGGGCCGGGCCGTCGGTGGAGTGATCACTGCTCAGGTGTGTGACGGCCACGACGAGCGGACCGGCGGCGGTCTCGACCGTGAGCGCGGTGACGGCCTTGTGCGGGGCGAGGGCATGGTGCCCCGCCTCGCGCACGGGCAGCCGGCTGAGGAGCAGCAGGCCGTTGTCGTCCACCCCGCGCCCGCGCGGGTCGTCGCTGACGGTGTAACTCGCCCTCACCCAGGAGGCGTTCAACAGCATCGTGAGCAGGTCGCGTTCGGCCTCCTGGAGCGCGATGACGTCGGCGTCCGAATCCCTGAGCGCGGCGAGCAGCAGGGGGCGCCGCTCGGCGGTGCGGACACGGTCGCTGTCGTAGCGGTCCCAGAGGGTGTTCCAGGTGAGAAACCGAATCGAGCCGACGGGTGAAGTCGACGGCCCGCCCCGCGCCGGGCGCCAGCCTTCGGAGCCGTACACAAATGGAGTACCCGCGGTGAAGAACGGCGCCCGCAGCAGGCGGGGTTGGCGTATCCGGCCCGCCTCCGTCGCGTCGATCCGGTCGACTCCCGTGGCCCGGTCCCAGATCAGCTCGCCGTCCGCCTCCACGAACAGCACGCGGTGCCACGGGATGTCACCGCCGGGTACGAACGCGGGCAGCGGGATGCGCCCGGGGGTCGTACCGCGCCTGCTGACGCCGAGCACGAAGCGCGCGGGATCGAAGCGCGGGTCCCAACGCACCTGGTGGTACAGCTGATCACTGGTCCGCATCAGATTCCCCCGCTCTCGATACCGTCCATGGACTCGATGCCGTCCGTGTCCTCGATGCCGCCGCCCGCCCCGATGTACCAGGTCCGGTGCGCGTCCCCCGGATACGGCGGCGCGAAGCGCCGTACCTGCCCGGCGAGTACGTCGGACGGCACCGGGTGCGGGCGTACGGCGTTGCGCCTGACCAGCTCCGCCTCGTCGACGAGCAGCACGGCGTGCGTGACGAACGCGTCGCGCCGCCGCGCCGACGCACCCACCAGGGAGCGCTGTTGGCGGTTGAGCGAGGTGGCGTCCCACACCACCGTGCCGCCCCGGGCGAGCGCCCGGTCGAGGCGGTCGAGACCGTCCCGCAGGACGTCCCCGTTGGCCCGCTGGTCGGCACGCCCACCGCGCTCCTCACGCAGGTCGTCCAGCGAGATGCGCGTCCCGACGCCGGTCAGCCCTCCTGCGAAGGTGCTCTTCCCGCTCCCCGACGGACCGACGAGCTGGATCAACGACGGGAAGTCCCCGTTCCGCCAGCGCCAGGTCGCGGCCACCGCCTCCTCGACGGTACGGACACGCCCCTCGGCCCAGGCGTCCCTCGCCTGCGCCCAGCACCGTTCGACCGCGTCCGGGCCGAGCCCTTCGAGCGCGGTACGCAGCCCGCGCCGCAGCGCCTCCAGCGGCTCGCGGTCCAGCAGCCCCGCCTCATCGGCGTGCAGCGCGGACCACTCGACCTGCTCCCCCGACCGCCCTTCGGCCACCGCGCCGGCGACGGCGTGCAGCACCCCCAGGTCGGCGGCGACGGCCATCCGCGCGAGCCCGGCACGGCGCGCCTCGTCGGGAAAGGACTGGTGCAACCTGCCGTGCAGACCCACCAGGTCCGCCACCCGCCGCGCCCGCCCCATCCCGAGCGGCCGGGCGAGCGAGCCCGCGAGCCGCCCGCGCGGCACACGGTGCAGGAACGCGGCGAGCACCCCGCCCAGCCGGTCGTCCCCGTGCCGTCCGGCGGCGTCGAGCCGCCCGACGGCCTCCCCGACGGGCCCCTCGTCCCCTTCCACACCGACGGCCCGCGCCAACGCCCCCGCGTCCACGGGCGCGCCCGACCGCACGTCCCACAACGCGGCACCCGGCCCCCGCCCGTTCTCCACGACGGCCGCGTGCATCCAGTGCGTATCGGTCCGTACGTGGTTCGGCCGCACCCATTTGGCCAGCCGCCGCCCGAACTCCTCGCGTCCGAAGCCCTCCACTGTCCGTACGACGTACCCCTCCTGCCGCGCGGGGTCCAACTTCAGCGCGCGCAGGGCCCGTTCGTCGAAGACGCCCCGCCACAGCACCGGCGGCACCGGGATGCCCAGCCCCCGCAGCATCCGCACGGTCTCGTCCCAGCCGAGACACCACTCGCCGTCCCACACGGAGAACCCGTAGAACCAGCTCTCCAGATCCTCGTACGGGATCGAGTGGCGGGCGTACATGTTCTCCCCGCACACCCGCGTCCCGTCCGGGATCAGCCCCCCGATCCGCCCCTGCAACGCCTTGACCCAGGCCCGCGACGGATGATGCCCGGAATCCAGCGACCGGGCGTGCAGCCCGTCGCGGTACAGGGTGGTGTTCTCCCCGTCCATCTTCTCGGTGACGACGACTTCCCGCCCCCGCAGCCCGCCCAGGCCCCCGACCCGCACATCGTCGGAAGCAACCCCCGGCGACCACGGCACATGGGCGGTCCTCGGATACGCCGTACGCATGCCCACTCCCATGGCCCCCGTGACTCGCTTGCCCGGCAACCCTAGGAGCGCGACGGAACACGGGCCATCGAATATGGGCCCCACCGGGGCGCCGGCCGCCCGTGCGCGTACAGAAAAGCGGGCCCCGCACCAACTTCGGTGCGGGGCCCGCTTCTTGGCTGCTCGTGTCGGAGCTACCAGGTCGGACGGTCAGCCGTCGGAACGGCGTACCGCCTGATCGGCAATTACTTGCTGATCTTGGTGACCTGGCCGGCGCCCACGGTCCGGCCACCCTCACGGATGGCGAACTTCAGGCCCTCCTCCATGGCGACCGGCTGGATCAGCGAGACCGACATGAGGGTGTTGTCGCCCGGCATGACCATCTCGGTGCCCTCGGGGAGGGTCACGACGCCGGTCACGTCAGTCGTACGGAAGTAGAACTGCGGGCGGTAGTTGTTGAAGAAGGGGGTGTGACGACCACCCTCGTCCTTCGACAGGATGTAGGCCTGGGCCTCGAACTCGGTGTGCGGCGTGACCGAACCGGGCTTGATGATGACCTGGCCGCGCTCGACGTCCTCGCGCTTGATGCCACGGAGGAGCAGACCGACGTTCTCACCGGCCTGGCCCTCGTCGAGGAGCTTGCGGAACATCTCGATGCCGGTGACCGTGGTGGTGGTCTTCTCGGTCTTGATACCGACGATGTCGACGGTCTCGTTGACCTTGAGCACACCACGCTCGATACGGCCGGTGACGACCGTACCGCGACCGGTGATCGTGAAGACGTCCTCGATGGGCATGAGGAACGGCTTCTCGACGTCACGCTCGGGCTGCGGGATCGACTCGTCGACGGCCTTCATCAGGTCGAGGACGGTCTGGCCCCACTCCTTGTCGCCTTCGAGCGCCTTGAGCGCCGAGACCTTGACGACCGGCAGGTCGTCGCCCGGGAACTCGTACTCGGAGAGGAGCTCACGCACCTCGAGCTCGACGAGCTCCAGGATCTCCTCGTCGTCCACCATGTCGGCCTTGTTCAGCGCGACGACGATGTACGGCACGCCGACCTGGCGGGCCAGGAGCACGTGCTCCTTGGTCTGCGGCATCGGGCCGTCGGTGGCCGCGACCACGAGGATGGCGCCGTCCATCTGCGCCGCACCCGTGATCATGTTCTTGATGTAGTCCGCGTGACCCGGGCAGTCGACGTGCGCGTAGTGACGCGACTCCGTCTGGTACTCGACGTGCGCGATGGAGATGGTGATACCGCGCTGGCGCTCCTCGGGAGCCTTGTCGATCTGGTCGAAGGCCGAGGCCTCGTTCAGGTCCGGGTACGCGTCATGCAGCACCTTGGTAATGGCGGCCGTGAGGGTCGTCTTACCGTGGTCGATGTGACCGATGGTGCCGATGTTGACGTGCGGCTTAGTCCGCTCGAACTTCGCCTTCGCCACTGGGGTCCTCCTGGAGTGGTTCTGTACGCCTTACTCATCGGCGCCAGGTGATCTTTGCTGGGATGCCGGGGCCCGGGACGCCGGTCACCCCGCACGGTCTCCCGTACGCGGTGCCCGGCACCCCAGGGCTTGCCGGTGACAAGCCTAAAGCGTGCTCGGGACGAGCTACTCGCCCTTGGCCTTCGCGATGATCTCCTCGGCGACGTTCCGGGGAACCTCGGCGTAGGAGTCGAACTGCATCGAGTAGCTTGCGCGACCCGACGTCTTGCTGCGGAGGTCTCCGACGTAGCCGAACATCTCCGAGAGGGGCACGAGGCCCTTCACGACGCGAGCGCCGCTGCGCTCCTCCATGGCCTGGATCTGGCCACGGCGGGAGTTGAGGTCGCCGATGACGTCGCCCATGTAGTCCTCGGGCGTGGTGACCTCGACGGCCATCATCGGTTCGAGCAGGACGGGCGACGCCTTACGGGCACCCTCCTTGAACGCCTGCGAACCGGCGATCTTGAAGGCGAGCTCCGAGGAGTCGACCTCGTGGTAGCCACCGTCGAGAAGGGTGACGCGGACGCCCACCATCTCGTAGCCGGCCAGAATGCCGAACTGCATGGCCTCCTGGGCACCGGCATCCACCGAGGGGATGTACTCACGGGGGATACGGCCACCGGTCACCTTGTTCACGAACTCGTAGGTCGCGTCGCCGCCCTCGATGGGCTCCAACGCGATCTGCACCTTCGCGAACTGGCCGGTACCACCGGTCTGCTTCTTGTGCGTGTAGTCGATACGCTCGACGGCCTTGCGGATCGTCTCACGGTAGGCGACCTGCGGCTTACCGACATTCGCCTCCACGCGGAACTCGCGCTTCATGCGGTCGACAAGCACTTCGAGGTGAAGCTCGCCCATACCACCGATGATGGTCTGGCCGGTCTCCTCGTCCGAGTGAACCTGGAAGGAGGGGTCCTCCTCCGAGAGCCGCTGGATGGCGACACCCAGCTTCTCCTGGTCACCCTTGGACTTGGGCTCGATCGCGACCTGGATCACCGGCGCCGGGAAGTCCATGGACTCCAGGATCACCGGGTTCTTGTCGTCGCTCAGCGTCTCACCGGTGGTGGTCTGCTTCAGGCCCATGACGGCGACGATGTCGCCGGCGCCCACCGACTCGATCTCCTCACGCTTGTTCGCGTGCATGCGGTAGATCTTGCCGATGCGCTCCTTCTTGCCCTTCACGGAGTTCAGCACCGCGGTGCCGGCCGTCAGGCGTCCGGAGTAGATCCGGACGAAGGTGAGCTTGCCCAGGTGCGGGTCGCTCGCGATCTTGAAGGCGAGGCCGGAGAACGGCTCGTCGTCGGACGGCTTGCGCCGGATGACCTTCTCCGGGTCCTTGACGTCGTGGCCTTCGATGGCGTCGACGTCGAGGGGGGAGGGCAGGTAGCGCACGACCGCGTCGAGCAGGGGCTGAACGCCCTTGTTCTTGAACGCGGTCCCGCAGAAGACGGGCGTGACGGTGACGGAGTCGGCCGCACCCCTGGAGGCGAGCGTGATACGGCGGATCGCCGCGTGCAGCTGCTCCTCGGTGGGCTCCTCGCCCTCCAGGTACAGCTCCATCATCTCGTCGTCGTTCTCGGACACGACCTCGAGGAGCTTGCCGCGCCATTCCTCGGCGGCCTCGGTGTGCGTGTCCGGGATGTCGACGACGTCGTACATCTCGCCCTTGGTGGCCTCGGCGGACCAGACGAAGGCCTTCATCGACACGAGGTCGACGACGCCCTTGAAGTCCATCTCGGCACCGATCGGAAGCTGCATGACGATCGGAACCGCGCCGAGGCGGTCCGAGATCATGTCGACGCAGCGGTGGAACTCCGCGCCGGTCCGGTCGAGCTTGTTGACGAAGCAGATGCGCGGGACGCCGTAGCGGTCCGCCTGACGCCAGACGGTCTCGGACTGCGGCTCGACGCCAGCCACACCGTCGAACACGGTGACAGCGCCGTCGAGGACGCGGAGCGAACGCTCCACCTCGACGGTGAAGTCGACGTGACCCGGGGTGTCGATGATGTTGATCGTGTGATCGACATCGTCGAGCGGCCAGTGACAGGTCGTCGCGGCAGACGTGATCGTGATGCCGCGCTCCTGCTCCTGCTCCATCCAGTCCATCGTGGCAGCGCCGTCGTGGACCTCACCGATCTTGTAGCTCACGCCGGTGTAGAACAGGATCCGCTCGGTGGTGGTCGTCTTGCCCGCGTCGATGTGGGCCATGATCCCGATGTTGCGGACCTTGGCCAGGTCAAGCGAAGTGGTGGCCATAAGGCTCAATCTTCTCTCGGTCTCGATGTGGGCGCTGACTACCAGCGGTAGTGCGCGAAGGCCTTGTTGGACTCGGCCATCTTGTGCGTGTCCTCACGCTTCTTGACCGAAGCGCCGAGGCCGTTGGAGGCGTCGAGCAGTTCGTTCATGAGGCGCTCGGTCATGGTCTTCTCGCGACGGGCGCGGGAGTAACCGACCAGCCAGCGCAGCGCGAGGGTGGAGGCGCGACCGGGCTTGACCTCGATCGGCACCTGGTAGGTGGCGCCGCCGACGCGGCGGGACTTGACCTCGAGAGACGGCTTGACGTTCTCAAGCGCGCGCTTCAGCGTGATGACCGGGTCGTTGCCGGTCTTCTCACGGAGGCCTTCCATGGCGCCGTAGACGATCCGCTCGGCGGTGGAACGCTTGCCGTTGAGCAGAAGCTTGTTGATCAGCGACGTGACAAGAGGAGAACCGTAGACCGGGTCGATGATGACCGGGCGCTTCGGGGCAGGGCCCTTACGAGGCATTGTTTACTTCTCCTTCTTGGCGCCGTAGCGGCTGCGGGCCTGCTTGCGGTTCTTGACACCCTGGGTGTCAAGGGAGCCGCGGATGATCTTGTAACGAACACCCGGCAGGTCCTTCACACGGCCACCTCGCACGAGCACGATGGAGTGCTCCTGCAGGTTGTGTCCCTCACCCGGAATGTAAGCCGTGACCTCGATGCCGGAGGTCAGACGCACACGCGCGACCTTCCGCAGCGCGGAGTTGGGCTTCTTCGGGGTGGTCGTGAACACACGCGTGCAGACGCCGCGGCGCTGAGGGGAACCCTCAAGGGCGGGCGTCTTGTTCTTCTCGACCTTGTCCTGCCGGCCCTTCCGGACCAGCTGCTGGATCGTAGGCACTACTTCTCCGGTTTCTGTGTGCCGTCGGTGAAACTAACCTGGAACCTTCCCCGACCCACGCGGTCGGGTGTGTCGGATACTGCGAGATCCCGCTGGAGGCGGGGAAAGCACAGATCGCGGTGGCCTTTGTCCGAACTCACCATGCGGTTGAGGACACGCACAGGAGCCCAGGCACACCCCAGGCACAAGGTCTGAGCGTACCTACCTCATCGACTCCGGTCAAAAAAGATGCGCCGCACCTGGTTTCGATTACCTCACACACGGCCGATGGGCGGCCTCCCCCACCGGGGTGACCGCCCATCGGACCGAACTCACGTCCTACTGGTTGTACGGACCGTAGTCGTAGTCCTCCAGCGGAACGGCCTGGCCGGAGCCCGTGCCGAACGGTGAGTAGTCGATGTCGTCGTAGCCCACCGCCGAGTACATGGCGGCCTTGGCCTCCTCGGTCGGCTCCACCCGGATGTTGCGGTAGCGGGAGAGACCCGTACCCGCCGGGATGAGCTTTCCGATGATGACGTTCTCCTTGAGGCCGATCAGGGAGTCCGACTTGGCGTTGATCGCCGCGTCGGTCAGGACCCTGGTCGTCTCCTGGAAGGACGCCGCCGACAGCCACGACTCGGTGGCCAGCGACGCCTTGGTGATACCCATCAGCTGCGGACGGCCGGAGGCCGGGTGGCCGCCTTCCGTGACCACACGACGGTTCTCCGTCTCGAACTTCGAGCGCTCGACGAGCTCGCCCGGCAGCAGTTCCGCGTCGCCGGACTCGATGATCGTCACACGGCGCAGCATCTGCCGGATGATGATCTCGATGTGCTTGTCGTGGATCGACACACCCTGCGAGTTGTAGACCTTCTGGACCTCGCCGACCAGGTGGACCTGGACCGCGCGCTGACCGAGGATCCGCAGCACGTCGTGCGGGTTGGTGGCACCCACGGTGAGCTTCTGGCCCACCTCGACGCGGTCACCGTCGCCCACGAGCAGACGGGCGCGCTTGGAGATCGGGAACGGCGTCTCCTCGCTGCCGTCGTCCGGGGTGACGACGAGCTTCTTCGTCTTCTCGGTCTCCTCGATGCGGACGGTGCCCGCGGCCTCGGAGATCGGCGCGACACCCTTGGGCGTACGGGCCTCGAAGAGCTCGACGACACGCGGCAGACCCTGCGTGATGTCGTCGCCCGCCACACCACCGGTGTGGAAGGTACGCATCGTCAGCTGGGTGCCGGGCTCACCGATGGACTGGGCGGCGATGATGCCGACCGCCTCACCGATGTCGACCAGCTTGCCGGTGGCCAGCGAACGTCCGTAGCAGAAGGCACAGGTGCCGACCGCGGACTCACAGGTCAGGACCGAGCGGGTCTTGACCTCCTCCACGCCGGCCGCCACGACCGCGTCGATCAGGACATCGCCCAGGTCGACGTTGGCCGGCGCGATGACCTTGCCGTCCACGACGACGTCCTCGGCGAGCATCCGCGCGTACACGGACGTCTCGACGTCCTCCGCCTTGCGCAGGACACCGTCGGCGCCGCGCTCGGCGATCCGCAGCTTGAGGCCGCGGTCGGTGCCGCAGTCCTCCTCGCGGATGATGACGTCCTGCGAGACGTCCACCAGACGACGGGTGAGGTAACCCGAGTCGGCGGTACGCAGGGCGGTGTCGGCCAGACCCTTACGGGCACCGTGCGTGGAGATGAAGTACTCCAGCACGGACAGGCCCTCACGGAAGGACGCCTTGATGGGACGGGGAATCGTCTCGTTCTTGGCGTTGGACACCAGACCACGCATACCGGCGATCTGACGCATCTGCATCATGTTTCCGCGCGCACCCGAGTTCACCATCATGAAGATGGGGTTCGTCTTCGGGAAGTTCGCGTTCATCGCCTCGGCGACCTCGTTGGTCGCCTTGGTCCAGATCGCGATGAGCTCCTGCGTGCGCTCGTCCTTGGTGATCAGACCGCGCTCGTACTGCTTCTGGACCTTCTCGTCCTGCGCCTCGTAGCCCTGGACGATCTCCTTCTTCGCCTCGGGCACGACGACGTCGGAGATGGCGACGGTGACACCGGAGCGGGTCGCCCAGAAGAAGCCGGCCGCCTTCAGGTTGTCGAGCGTCGCCGCCACGATGACCTTGGGGTAGCGCTCGGCGAGGTCGTTGACGATCTCGGAGAGCTGCTTCTTGCCCACCGAGTAGTCGACGAACGGGTAGTCCTCGGGCAGCAGCTCATTGAAGAGCGCGCGGCCCAGGGTCGTACGCAGCCGGAACGGGTCGCCCTGCTGCCACTCGGCGTTGGTCTCGCCGTCCTCGCCGACCGGCGGGGTCCAGCCGCGCGGCGGGATGGTGCCCACCGGGAAGCGGATGTCGATCTTCGCCTGGAGCGAGAGCTCCCGGTTGTCGAACGCCATCGTGGCCTCGGCGGTGGAGCCGAAGGACCGGCCCGCGCCCAGGACCTCGCGCTCCTCCTCGTCCGTGGTGAGGAAGAAGAGGCCGAGCACCATGTCCTGGGTGGGCATGGTGACGGGACGGCCGTCGGCCGGCTTGAGGATGTTGTTCGAGGACAGCATCAGGATGCGGGCCTCGGCCTGCGCCTCCGCGGAGAGCGGCAGGTGGACGGCCATCTGGTCACCGTCGAAGTCCGCGTTGAACGCGGTGCAGACGAGCGGGTGGATCTGGATGGCCTTGCCCTCGACGAGCTGCGGCTCGAAGGCCTGGATGCCGAGGCGGTGCAGGGTCGGAGCACGGTTCAGCAGCACCGGGTGCTCGGCGATGACCTCTTCGAGGACGTCGTACACGACGGTGCGGCCACGCTCGACCATGCGCTTGGCCGACTTGATGTTCTGCGCGTGGTTCAGGTCCACCAGGCGCTTCATCACGAACGGCTTGAACAGCTCCAGCGCCATCGCCTTCGGCAGACCGCACTGGTGCAGCTTGAGCTGCGGTCCGACGACGATCACGGAACGGGCCGAGTAGTCGACGCGCTTGCCGAGCAGGTTCTGGCGGAAACGGCCCTGCTTGCCCTTCAGCATGTCGCTGAGGGACTTCAGGGGCCGGTTGCCGGGACCGGTGACCGGACGACCGCGGCGGCCGTTGTCGAACAGCGCGTCGACGGCCTCCTGGAGCATCCGCTTCTCGTTGTTCACGATGATCTCGGGGGCTCCGAGGTCAAGGAGACGCTTGAGGCGGTTGTTGCGGTTGATCACACGGCGGTACAGGTCGTTCAGGTCGGAGGTCGCGAAGCGGCCACCGTCCAGCTGCACCATCGGACGCAGGTCCGGCGGGATCACCGGCACGCAGTCCAGCACCATGCCCTTGGGGCTGTTGCTGGTCTGGAGGAACGCGGAGACGACCTTGAGGCGCTTGAGCGCACGGGTCTTCTTCTGGCCCTTGCCGGTACGGATGATCTCGCGGAGCCGCTCGGCCTCTTCGTTCAGGTCGAAGGACTCCAGGCGCTTCTGGAGCGCCGCGGCGCCCATCGAGCCGTCGAAGTACGTGCCGAAGCGGTCACGCAGCTCGCGGTAGAGCAGCTCGTCGCCCTCCAGGTCCTGGACCTTGAGGTTCTTGAAGCGGCTCCACACCTCGTCGAGACGGTCGATCTCGCGCTGCGCGCGGTCGCGCAGCTGCTTCATCTCGCGCTCGGCACCCTCGCGCACCTTGCGGCGCACGTCGGCCTTGGCGCCCTCGGCCTCCAGCTCGGCCAGGTCGGTCTCGAGCTTCTTGGCGCGGGCTTCGAGGTCGGAGTCGCGGCGGTTCTCGACCTGCTGGCGCTCGACGGAGACGTGCGCCTCCAGCGAGGGCAGGTCGCGCGTACGGCGCTCCTCGTCCACGAACGTGATCATGTACGCGGCGAAGTAGATGACCTTCTCCAGGTCCTTCGGCGCGAGGTCGAGCAGGTACCCCAGACGGGACGGAACGCCCTTGAAGTACCAGATGTGGGTGACGGGAGCGGCAAGCTCGATGTGGCCCATCCGCTCACGGCGCACCTTGGCGCGGGTGACTTCGACGCCACAACGCTCACAGATGATGCCCTTGAAGCGGACACGCTTGTACTTGCCGCAGTAGCACTCCCAGTCCCGGGTGGGGCCGAAGATCTTCTCGCAGAAGAGTCCGTCCTTCTCGGGCTTGAGCGTGCGGTAGTTGATGGTCTCCGGCTTCTTCACTTCGCCGTGGGACCAGGTCCGGATGTCGTCCGCGGTGGCGAGGCCGATCCGCAGCTCGTCGAAGAAGTTGACGTCGAGCACTTGTCGTCAATCCCTCTTTCGGGGTCGAGTCAATTGATGGTCTGAGGGGGTCCCCCCACGCCCCCCAGGGCGCAGGGGGAGGGTCCTGGGCGGGCCGGCCGGATACGGGATCCGGCCGGCCGACCCGTCAGACCTCTTCGACGCTGCTCGGCTCTCGCCGGGACAGGTCGATACCGAGCTCCTCCGCCGCGCGGAAGACGTCCTCGTCCGTGTCACGCATCTCGATGGACATGCCGTCCGAGGACAGCACCTCCACGTTGAGGCAGAGCGACTGCATTTCCTTGATGAGCACCTTGAAGGACTCGGGAATGCCGGGCTCGGGGATGTTCTCGCCCTTGACGATGGCCTCGTAGACCTTCACGCGGCCGGTCACGTCGTCGGACTTGATGGTCAGCAGCTCCTGGAGGGCGTAAGCGGCGCCGTACGCCTCCAGCGCCCACACCTCCATCTCACCGAAGCGCTGGCCGCCGAACTGGGCCTTACCACCCAGCGGCTGCTGGGTGATCATGGAGTACGGACCGGTCGAGCGGGCGTGGAGCTTGTCATCGACCAGGTGGTGGAGCTTGAGGATGTACATGTAGCCGATGGAGACCGGCTCGGGGAACGGCTCACCGGAGCGGCCGTCGAACAGGTGCGCCTTGCCGGAGCCCTTGACCATCCGCTCGCCGTCGCGGTTCGGGATCGTGGCCTCGAAGAGACCGGAGATCTCGTCCTCGCGGGCGCCGTCGAAGACGGGTGTCGCGACGTTGGTGCCGGGCGCGACCTCGTCGGCGCCGATCGCCTTGAGCCGCTCCATCCAGTCCTCGCTGCCCTCGACCTTCCAGCCCTGGCTGGCGAGCCAGCCGAGGTGGATTTCGAGGACCTGTCCCGGGTTCATCCGGGACGGGACACCGAGGGGGTTGAGGATGATGTCGACCGGGGTGCCGTCCTCCAGGAACGGCATGTCCTCGATCGGCAGGATCTTGGAGATGACACCCTTGTTGCCGTGACGGCCGGCGAGCTTGTCACCGTCGGTGATCTTGCGCTTCTGGGCGACGTAGACGCGGACCAGCTGGTTCACGCCCGGAGGAAGCTCGTCGCCCTCCTCGCGGTCGAAGACGCGGACACCGATGATCTTGCCGGTCTCGCCGTGCGGCACCTTCAGCGAGGTGTCGCGGACCTCACGGGCCTTCTCGCCGAAGATCGCGCGCAGCAGACGCTCCTCCGGCGTCAGCTCGGTCTCACCCTTGGGCGTGACCTTGCCGACGAGGATGTCCCCGGCCGTGACCTCGGCACCGATACGGATGATGCCGCGCTCGTCGAGGTCCGCGAGGACCTCCTCGGAGACGTTCGGGATGTCCCGGGTGATCTCCTCCGGGCCGAGCTTGGTGTCGCGGGCGTCGACCTCGTGCTCCTCGATGTGGATCGAGGAGAGGACGTCGTCCTGCACCAGCCGCTGGCTGAGGATGATCGCGTCTTCGTAGTTGTGGCCCTCCCACGGCATGAACGCCACGAGGAGGTTCTTGCCGAGCGCCATCTCGCCCTGCTCGGTGGCGGGACCGTCGGCGAGCACCTGGCCCTCGACGACCCGGTCACCCTCGGAGACGACGACCTTCTGGTTGACGGAGGTGCCCTGGTTGGAGCGGGAGAACTTGGCGATGCGGTACGTGGTGTACGTGCCGTCGTCGTTGGTGACGGTGATGTAGTCCGCGGAGACCTCCTGGACCACACCCTCCTTCTCCGCCTTGATCACGTCACCCGCGTCGACCGCGCAGCGGTACTCCATGCCGGTGCCGACCAGCGGCGCCTCGGCCGTGATCAGCGGGACGGCCTGACGCATCATGTTCGCGCCCATGAGGGCACGGTTGGCGTCGTCGTGCTCCAGGAACGGGATCATCGCGGTCGCGACCGACACCATCTGGCGCGGCGAGACGTCCATGTAGTCGACGTCGTCGCCGGGGATGTAGTCGACCTCGCCGCCACGGCGGCGGACCAGGACGCGCGGCTCGGTGAACCGCATGTCCTCGGAGAGCGTCGCGTTGGCCTGGGCGATGACGAAGCGGTCCTCCTCGTCGGCGGTCAGGTAGTCGACCTCGTCGGTGACCCGACCGTCGACGACCTTGCGGTACGGCGTCTCGATGAAGCCGAACGGGTTGACCCGGCCGTACGAGGCGAGCGAGCCGATCAGACCGATGTTCGGGCCTTCCGGCGTCTCGATCGGGCACATGCGGCCGTAGTGCGAGGGGTGCACGTCACGGACCTCGAAGCCGGCCCGCTCACGCGAGAGACCACCCGGACCGAGCGCGTTCAGACGGCGCTTGTGGGTGAGACCCGAGAGCGGGTTGTTCTGGTCCATGAACTGCGACAGCTGGCTGGTGCCGAAGAACTCCTTGATGGAGGCGACGACCGGCCGGATGTTGATCAGCGTCTGCGGCGTGATCGCCTCGACGTCCTGGGTCGTCATGCGCTCGCGCACGACGCGCTCCATCCTCGCCAGACCCGTACGGACCTGGTTCTGGATGAGCTCGCCGACGTTGCGCAGACGGCGGTTGCCGAAGTGGTCGATGTCGTCGGTCTCGACGATGATCTGCGTGCCGTTCTCGCCGACCGTCTCGGTCTCACCGGCGTGCAGCTTCACCAGGTACTTGATCGTGGCGATGATGTCGTCGGTGGTGAGCACACCGGCGTCCAGCGGCTCTTCCGCGCCGAGCTTCTTGTTCACCTTGTAGCGGCCGACCTTCGCGAGGTCGTAGCGCTTGGGGTTGAAGTAGAGGTTCTCGAGCAGCGTCTGGGCCGCCTCGCGGGTCGGGGGCTCGCCCGGACGCAGCTTGCGGTAGATGTCGAGCAGCGCGTCGTCCTGGCCCTGGGTGTGGTCCTTCTCCAGGGTGGCGCGCATCGACTCGTACTCGCCGAACTCCTCGAGGATCTGCTCGGTCGTCCAGCCGAGAGCCTTGAGCAGGACGGTCACGGACTGCTTGCGCTTGCGGTCGATACGGACACCGACCATGTCGCGCTTGTCGATCTCCATCTCCAGCCAGGCACCCCGGGACGGGATGATCTTGGAGGAGAAGATGTCCTTGTCGGACGTCTTGTCGATCGAGGAGTCGAAGTAGACACCCGGCGAGCGCACGAGCTGCGTCACGACGACACGCTCGGTGCCGTTGATGACGAAGGTGCCCTTGTTGGTCATGAGCGGGAAGTCGCCCATGAAGACCGTCTGGGACTTGATCTCGCCGGTCTCGTTGTTGGTGAACTCGGCGGTGACGAAGAGCGGGGCCGCGTACGTGAAGTCGCGCTCCTTGCACTCGTCGATCGAGTTCTTGGGAGGCTCGAAGCGGTGGTCGCGGAAAGTCAGGGACATCGACCCGGAGAAGTCCTCGATCGGGGAGATCTCCTCGAAGATCTCCTCCAGACCGGACTTCCTGGGGACGTCCTGCCCGTTCTCCAGAGCAGCCTCGACACGAGCCCTCCAGACGGCGTTGCCGAGCAGCCAGTCAAAGCTCTCGGTCTGCAGCGCGAGGAGGTTCGGAACCTCGAGGGGCTCCTTGATTTTTGCAAAAGAGATGCGCAGCGGGGCGGTGCTGGCGCCGTTGTTCGTATTCGTGGTCGAGGCGTTGCGCGAGGCGGCCAAGAGGGGGTCCTTCCGAGGGCTCGGACTCACTACGCGCGTACCGGTCCCGAGCTGGACAGAGCGGATGGGAAGCCCGGAAAGGGCTGGTCAGCCGACGATGTCATGCATGGGGGTGCCCCTGGTGACGGGCAGGGAGCAGCTAACAGGCAGCGCAAAGGGTCAGTGTAGCCACTTGGCACACTGATGTCCAGGCCGGGTTCTGCGAGACCCTCGTTGTTCTCAACACCTTGTCTCAACTGCGTTCGGACCCACGCCGTAGGCGCACATCGATCCTGCCCTCTTCGCCGCCGATCCATGCCTCGGATTCGGATCGATATGGCGACGCGTCCTGAGAATTGCGCGCCGCGTGCGGTTCGTCAAGGCCCCCCGCCCCGTACGGATCGTCACCGGTCGTACGGAAAGCACGGCGATGATCACCATACTCGCAGCCCACCGAAGAGCAAGGAACCCCTCGCGGCAACGCAGAAGGACGGTCACCCGTACGGGGGACCGTCCTTCTCGTCAACGCTGTGCACCTCGCGGTGCGGGTCGCTGTCGCTCCGTCCCGAGGGCGCCTGTACGGCTCCCCCGGGCGGATGTCAGCGGGGTCCTACGAGGTCACTTGACCTCGACGGAGGCGCCGGCGCCCTTGAGGGACTCGGCAGCCTTCTCGGCGGCCTCCTTGGCGACCTTCTCCAGGACGGGCTTGGGGGCGCCGTCCACGAGGTCCTTGGCCTCCTTCAGGCCCAGCGAGGTCAGCTCACGCACGACCTTGATGACCTGGATCTTCTTCTCGCCGGCACCTGTGAGGATGACGTCGAACTCGTCCTGCTCGGCCTCGGCCTCGACAGCGGCACCGGCGGCACCGCCGGCGGCGGCGACGGCGACCGGGGCGGCGGCCTTGACGTCGAACTTCTCCTCGAACGCCTTCACGAAGTCGGAGAGCTCGATGAGGGTCAGGGTCTCGAACTGCTCGAGCAGCTCGTCCTGGGACAGCTTCGCCATGATGGCGGTCCTTCCACTAATTTCGGCAGGTGCCGGATGAATGTGAACGGCGGGCGTACGGGCCCGCTGCGACGCGGCGCCGAACTACTCGGCGTCGGCCTCGGCGGGAGCCGGCGTACCGGCACCGCCCTGCTCGGCCTCGCGCTTGGCGCGAAGGGCGTCCGCGGTGCGGACGAACTCCGACAGCGGCGCCTGGAATGTCGCCGCGGCCTTGGCCATCGACGCCTTGATTCCACCGGCCACCTTGGCGAGCAGCACCTCGCGGGACTCGAGGTCCGCGAGCTTCTTGAACTCGTCGGCGCTGAGCGCCTTGCCGTCAAGGACACCGCCCTTGATGACGAGGTTCGGGTTGTCCTTGGCGAAGTCACGAAGACCCTTCGCCGACTCCACCGGGTCACCGGTGACGAAGGCAACCGCCGTCGGACCCGCGAACAGGTCGTCCAGCGTGTTGATCCCGGCCTCGTTGGCCGCGATCTTGGTCAGCGTGTTCTTCACCACGGCGTACTGGGCGTTCGCACCGAGGGAACGGCGCAGCTCCTTGAGCTGCGCCACGGTGAGACCCCGGTACTCGGTCAGCACTGCGGCGTTCGAGCTGCGGAACTGTTCCGCCAGCTCGGCCACCGCGGCAGCCTTGTCGGGCCTTGCCATGAGCGTCGGCCTCCTTCCGGGTGATGAGGACCGCTCGGAAGGGGCTGAACAAAACGGAACGCCCCGGCGCAGGCGCACGGGGCGTAGCTCAACCAGGACGAACCCTGGGAACTCTCCTCGGTCACCTACGCGGGTCGTCCGCTTCCAGCGGATCCTTCGGCCGCCCCACCCTCTTGCGAGAGCACGGCGACGACCAGCGGTCTTTGGCTTCCTACGAAGAGTACGGGACGGCATTACCGCCAGGCAAATCCGTCGAACGGACCCGTAAACCGGTTCCGGGAAACGGATTCCCGGAACCGGATCCGCGGGCCGGACCGCGGGATCAGGCCCCGGAGTCGTCCGCTCCGGCGCCGGCCGCGCCGCCGAGGTCGCCGAGCATCTCGAACAGGTCGACGGTGTCACCGGCCGGCGGCGCCTGGACGGACGCCTCGGCGCCGTAGTCGCTGTAGCGCGCGCTCATCTTGATGTCGCCCTGCGGGGAGTCCATCGCGACGTCCATCTTGACCGGGTAGTCGTCCTCGTTGACCCAGACCTCGATGTCGTAGCCCTCGATGCCCGACTTCTCGATGCCGGCGAGCAGGTCCTCGCGCTCCTTGGCGCTGAGCACGTCCAGCGACTCGTTCGACTCGACCATCTCGGCGACCGTGAGCGTGCCCTTGTAGTGCTGGGCGTCGACGCCGTCGACCTTCTCGGAGCCGACGTGCTTCACATTCGGCGAGTCGAGCAGCAGCGCGAGCTGCTGGGCCGGGTCCTGGTTCATGTTCTCCATGCCGCCGGTGAGCTCCTGGGCGACCGCGGGGTCGCCCGAGGCCTCCGCCGCGGCGGCGAGGTCCAGCTTCATCCAGCGCTTGCCGTCCATGTCCTTGGCCGCCTCGGCGCCCATGTCCATGTACATCGCGTTCTTGACCCACACCATCCGGATCTTGTCCGGGGCGTCGGGCTCGGACTGCATCATCGAGCCGGTCATGGTCATGTCCATCACCGTGGGGTCCCAGCCCATGACGCCGGACATCTCCATGTCGCCGCCCCCGGCGGCCCCCGCCGCGCCGGCCGGCATCGACATCGTCATGCTGACCTTGGCGGACTTGGCCGCCGCCGTCTTCTCGTACGCCGCCGTCAGGACCTCGGTCACCGCCGAACGGGACTGCGGCTCACCGCCGTTGGCGGCGGAACCGCCAGCCTTCTCCGTGCCGGAGTCGTCGCCCTGACAACCGGCCAGACCCGCCACGACGGCCAGTGCCGTCAGCGAGACGCCAGCGCGCCCCCATGCCGACATGGTCATACCCCACCCCTTTATTTCGATGTTCTTGGTTGAACGGTAACGCACACATCTGACAGCCCGCGCATGCGAAAACCGGCCCCGACGCCTCAACAGAGGTGCCGGGACCGGCTCTTGACACGCGAAACGCGCGACCGCCGTCAGTGTCAGACGGAGGCCGGGTCCTCCTCGACGAGGAGGTTACGAGTGCGGTTGGCGTCCAGCGGGATGCCGGGGCCCATCGTCGTCGTCAGGGTCGCCTTCTTGATGTAACGGCCCTTCGCGGCGGACGGCTTGAGGCGGAGGATCTCCTCCAGCGCCGCGGCGTAGTTCTCGACCAGCTTCGTCTCGTCGAAGGAGACCTTGCCGATGATGAAGTGCAGGTTCGAGTGCTTGTCGACGCGGAACTCGATCTTGCCGCCCTTGATGTCGGTCACGGCCTTGGTGACATCGGGGGTGACGGTGCCGGTCTTCGGGTTGGGCATCAGACCACGCGGGCCGAGGACGCGGCCGAGCCGGCCGACCTTGCCCATGAGGTCCGGGGTGGCGACGACGGCGTCGAAGTCGAGACGGCCCTTCTGGACCTCTTCGATCAGCTCGTCGGAGCCGACGATGTCGGCGCCCGCGGCGCGCGCTGCCTCGGCACGGTCACCGGTCGCGAAGACCAGGACCCGGGCGGTCTTGCCGGTGCCGTGCGGAAGGTTCACGGTGCCACGGACCATCTGGTCCGCCTTGCGCGGGTCGACGCCCAGACGCATGGCGACCTCGACGGTGCCGTCGAACTTGATGGTGTTGGTGTCCTTGGCGAGACGGACGGCCTCGAGCGGAGGGTAGTTACGCTCCGAGTCGATCTTCGCGTCCGCGCCGCGGAGTGCCTTGCTGCGCTTCACTTCTTCTCCTGGTGGTTCATTCAGGTGTGGAGTTCGTGGTGCGGGCCGCGCATGGCCCTTCCACTTGGCGTGCCCGAGTGGGCCCGCCGGGCCGTTCTCAGCCCTCGACCGTGATGCCCATCGAACGGGCGGTGCCGGAGATGATCTTCTCGGCGGCGTCCAGGTCGTTGGCGTTCAGGTCGGGCATCTTGGTCGTGGCGATGTCACGGACCTGCTCACGGGTGAGCTTGGCGACCTTCTTGACGTGCGGCTCGCCGGAGCCCTTGTCCACACCCGCGGCCTTGAGGATCAGCTTCGCGGCCGGCGGAGTCTTGGTGATGAAGGTGAAGGAGCGGTCCTCGTAGACCGTGATCTCCACCGGCACGACCATGCCACGCTGCGACTCGGTCGCGGCGTTGTAGGCCTTGCAGAACTCCATGATGTTGACGCCGTGCTGGCCCAGCGCGGGACCGACCGGCGGAGCCGGGTTGGCCGCGCCGGCCTGGATCTGGAGCTTGATGAGCCCCGTGACCTTCTTCTTCTTGGGAGGCATTGCTCTCTCCGGGTCCTAGTGAGAGTTTCTCGCCCGCCGCCCGGGTCATCCGGATGCGGGCATACCGCGCAACGATAACGGGTACTGCTGCACGGCCAAAAACCGAGCAGGTCAGACCTTCTCCCACGGGCGGGCGAACCGCCGCTGCGAGAGCCTGTCTGACCTGGCCGGAAGTGGCTTACGGGCGCGCGGAACCGCGCGTCAGTTCTTCTGGATCTGGTCGAAGCTCAGCTCGACCGGAGTCTCGCGACCGAAGATCTCGACGAGGCCCTTGACCTTCTTGGAGTCGGGGTTGATCTCGTTGATCGTCGCCTGGAGCGTCGCGAACGGACCGTCGGTGACGGTGACCGAGTCGCCGACCTCGAAGTCCAGCACCTGGACCTCGACCTTGCGGGACGGTGCCGGCTTGCCCTCGGCCTCGGCCGCCTCGCGCGCGGCCTTCTCCTCGGCCTCGGGGGCGAGCATCTTGACGATCTCGTCCAGCGTCAGCGGGTACGGGTCGTAGGCGTTGCCGACGAAGCCGGTGACGCCGGGGGTGTTCCGTACGACACCCCAGGACTCGTTCGTCAGGTCCATCCGCACCAGGACGTAGCCCGGGAGCTTGTTCTGGCGGACGTTCTTGCGCTCGCCGTTCTTGATCTGGACGATCTCTTCCTCGGGCACCTCGGCCGAGTAGATGAAGTCCTCGACGTTGAGCGAGACGGCGCGCTGTTCCAGGTTGGCCTTCACGCGCTTCTCGTAGCCCGCGTACGTGTGGATGACGTACCACTCGCCGGGCAGCCCGCGCAGCTCCTCGCGGAGCGCGGCGACCGGGTCGGCCGCGGCGGCGGGCTCCTCGGCGGGCTCGGCGTCGCCGTCCCCGGCGGCCTCGTCCTCGTCCTCGACGTGCAGCGCCGACTCCTCGGCCGGCTCGCCGGCCTCGGCGTCAGCGGCTTCGGCCTGGTCTGGCTCGACAGCGTCCGCCGCCTCGACGATGTCGGTCTCGTCCGCACGGGACTCGACCGCCTCGTTGGCGTCGTTCAGTTTCGGGTCAGACACGTTGGCTGCTTCTTCCTGGCTTCACGATGGGTGGAACATGCGGAAAGGGACGCCTGTGGGCGCCCTCCGTCTCCGCGGCTCTAGCCGAAGACGTACTTGACCGCTCTCTGGAAGCCGAAGTCCATCACGGTCACCAGACCGATCATGACGACGACGAATACGATCACGACTGTCGTGTAGGTCGTCAGCTGGTTGCGAGTCGGCCAGACGACCTTGCGCAGCTCCGCGACGATCTGACGGTAGAAGAGCGCGAGACGGCCCAGCGGGCCCTTCTTGCCGCGCTTGCCACCCTTGCGGGTCTTCTTGCCCGACTCTGCGGTCTCGTCATCGTCAGCATCAGGCTTGTCGATGGAGCCCACGGCGTCCGTCACGCTCTCTCACCTGATTCCGGATCGTGGCCGCGCCGCGCCCGGTGGAGCCGCACGGCAGTGCTTTTGAAGTACGTACATGCGCACACATCCTGGCGGAGGAGTGTGTAGCAGGGCCGGAGGGACTTGAACCCCCAACCGCTGGTTTTGGAGACCAGTGCTCTACCAATTGAGCTACGACCCTTTGCGTTTTCCCCAACCTACCGCATCCGACCGGAAGCACGGCGTGTGCGGATCGGTGGTGGCGGATGAGGGCCAACGACCAGTGAGTGTACGTGCTCGGGCGCCCGGCGTCGAACAGGTAACACCGGACCGGGTCTTGTCAGAACCTGTCCACTCTCCGTCCGCGGGCTGTCCGGTCGGCGAAACACCTGTGCTCGGCTCGCGGAGGGTCTGGGACCATGGCCCGCATGAGCGCTGCAATCCCTCCGACCGAGCGCCGGGTCTCCGCCCGAGTCGGCGCAATCTCCGAGTCCGCCACCCTCGCCGTCGACGCCAAGGCCAAGGCCCTCAAGGCCGCGGGCCGGCCGGTGATCGGCTTCGGTGCGGGCGAGCCCGACTTCCCGACGCCCGGCTACATCGTCGAGGCCGCGAGCGAGGCCTGTCACAACCCGAAGTACCACCGCTACACCCCGGCCGGCGGGCTCCCCGAGCTCAAGGCCGCCATCGTCGCCAAGACGCTGCGCGACTCCGGTTACGAGATCGACCCCGCCCAGGTCCTGGTGACCAACGGCGGCAAGCAGGCGATCTACGAGGCGTTCGCCGCGATCCTCGACCCGGGCGACGAGGTCATCGTGCCGGCGCCGTACTGGACGACGTACCCCGAGTCGATCCGGCTGGCCGGCGGTGTCCCGGTGGAGGTCGTGGCCGACGAGACCACCGGCTACCGGGTCTCCGTCGAGCAGTTGGAGGCGGCGCGCACGGAGCGTACGAAGGTCGTCCTCTTCGTCTCGCCCTCCAACCCGACCGGCGCCGTCTACAGCCGCGAGGACACCGAGGCCGTCGGCCGCTGGGCCGTGTCGCACGGCCTGTGGGTCATGACGGACGAGATCTACGAGCACCTCGTCTACGGGGACGCCGAGTTCACCTCGCTGCCCGCGGTCGTGCCCGAGCTGCGCGACAAGTGCGTCGTGGTCAACGGTGTCGCCAAGACGTACGCGATGACCGGCTGGCGGGTGGGCTGGATCGTCGGCCCCAAGGACGTGGTGAAGGCCGCGACCAACCTCCAGTCGCACGCGACGTCGAACGTGGCGAACGTCTCGCAGGCCGCCGCGCTCGCCGCCCTCACCGGCAGCCTCGACGCGGTGGACGAGATGCGGGTCGCCTTCGACCGGCGTCGGGGCACCATCGTCCGGATGCTCAACGAGATCGAAGGCGTGGTCTGCCCCGAGCCCGAGGGCGCCTTCTACGTCTACCCGTCGGTGAAGGCGCTGCTCGGCAAGGAGATCCGCGGCAAGCGCCCGGCGAGCTCGGTGGACCTCGCCACGCTGATCCTGGAGGAGGCCGAGGTGGCGGTCGTGCCGGGTGAGGCATTCGGGACGCCGGGATATCTGCGGCTGTCGTACGCGCTGGGCGACGAGGACCTGGTCGAGGGTGTGGCCCGGCTCCAGAAGCTGCTGGCCGAGGCCCGCGACTGAGCGTAGGCGGCCGAGCGCGAACGGATGAGGAGAACGGGTCCCCGGTGCCGTCCGGGGGCCCGTTCTTCCGTTCGGGCAACCACCCGAAGGTGGAAAGGGACTCCCGGAGTCCGGCCGAGTACGGCAAGATCCATGGATGGAGAACGTTTCCGGCCCCCCGCGTGACGACAGCGCCACCCGCGCCACCCGTGACATACGCCTCTTGCCGAAGGCCCACCTGCATCTGCACTTCACCGGCTCGATGCGGCCGACGACGCTGCTGGAGCTCGCCGACAAGTACGGCGTCCACCTCCCGGACGCCCTGACGGGCGGCGAGCCGCCCCAACTGCGCGCGACCGACGAACGGGGCTGGTTCCGCTTCCAGCGGCTCTACGACATCGCCCGGTCCTGTCTGCGCTCCCCCGAGGACATCCAGCGGCTGGTGCGCGAGGCCGCCGAGGAGGACGTCAGGGACGGCTCCGGGTGGCTGGAGATACAGGTCGACCCCACCTCGTACGCCCCGCTGCTCGGCGGACTGATCCCGGCGCTGGAGATCATCCTGGACGCCGTGGAGACGGCGGCCAGGGACACCGGGCTCGACATACGCGTCGTGGTGGCGGCGAACCGGATGAAGCATCCCCTGGACGCCCGCACACTGGCCCGGCTCGCCGTGCGGTACGCGGACCGGGGCGTCGTCGGATTCGGCCTGTCGAACGACGAACGCCGGGGCATGGCACGGGACTTCGACCGGGCCTTCGCGATCGCCAGGGAGGGCGGCCTGCTCGCCGCGCCGCACGGCGGTGAGCTGAGCGGGCCCTCGTCCGTACGGGACTGCCTGGACGATCTGCGGGCGACCCGGGTCGGGCACGGCGTACGGGCGGCCGAGGATCCGCGGCTGCTGCGCAAGCTGGCCGAGCGCGGGGTGACCTGTGAGGTGTGCCCGGCGTCGAACGTGGCGCTGGGGGTGTACGAGAAGCCCGCCGACGTACCCCTGCGGACCCTGTTCGACGCGGGGGTGCCGATGGCGCTGGGCGCCGACGACCCGCTGCTGTTCGGTTCGCGGCTGGCGGCGCAGTACGAACTGGTGCGCACGCACCACGCGTTCACGGACGCCGAGCTGGCCGAGCTGGCCCGCCAGTCCGTCCGGGGCTCGGCCGCGCCGGCCGGGACACAGGAGAAACTGCTGGCGGGGATCGACGACTGGCTGCTGGGCGGCTGACGGGGCGGAGGGCCGGCCGGCTCCGGTGGCGGGGCCTCAGAGGCTGACGCCCACCGTCACCGGCTCGTTGACCAGGGTGATCCCGAAGGTCTCGCGTACCCCCTCGACGACCTCCCTGGCGAGCGCCAGCAGGTCCTCGGTGGTGGCGTCGCCCCGGTTGGTCAGGGCGAGCGTGTGCTTGGTGGAGATGCGCGCCGGGCCCGTGCCGTACCCCTTGGTGAAGCCCGCGCGGTCGATCAGCCACGCCGCCGAGGTCTTCGTGCGGCCGTCCCCCGCCGGGAACGCGGGCGGTGCGACGTCCGGGCCGAGCCGCTCGGACACGCGGGCGAGGAACGCCGCGAACCGGGCGTCGTCGAGGATCGGGTTGGTGAAGAAGGAGCCGGCCGACCAGGTGTCGTGGTCCGCCGGGTCGAGCACCATGCCCTTGCCCGCGCGCAGGCCGAGGACGGTCTCGCGGGCGGTGGCGGCCGGGACCCGGTCGCCGGGCTCGACACCGAGGGCACGGGCGGTCTCGGCGTACTTGAGCGGGGCCGAGAGCCCGCCCGCGTCCTCCAGCGCGAACCGCACGCGCAGGACGACATGGCGCTCGGGGTGCTCCTTGAAGCGGCTGTGGCGGTACGAGAAGGCGCACTCGGCGTTGGTGAGGGTCAGGGTCTCGCGGGTGGTGCGGTCGTAGACGACGACCTCGGTGACGGTGCTGGAGACCTCCTGGCCGTACGCCCCCACGTTCTGGATCGGCGTGGCGCCGGCTGAGCCGGGGATGCCGGCCAGGCACTCGATGCCCGCGAGCCCGGCCTCGACGGTTTGGGCGACGGCGTCGGTCCAGGTCTCGCCGGCGGCCAGTTCCAGCGCCGTGCCGGAGAGGTCGAAGCCACGTGTCGCGATCCGCAGGGCGGTGCCGTCGAAGCCCTTGTCGCCGATGACCAGATTGCTGCCGCCGCCGATGACCAGGAGGGGTGTGCCCGCGTCGTCCGCCTCGCGCACGGCCGCCACGACCTCGGCGTCGGTGGTCGCGGTGATCAGCCGGGTGGCGGGGCCGCCGAGGCGGAAGGTGGTCAGGGGGGCGAGGGGGGCGTCGTGGAGTTCCTGCACGGCACAAGAGTACGTTCGGATCCGGGGACGGCTCGTCCCCGGATCCGAACGGGTGGGGGGCGGAGGGGCTTCGAACGCCCCCGGCCGGCCGTCAGGCCAGCTGGACGACGGCGCGGGACATCCCCAGCACCTTCTTGCCCTCGCTGGTCGCCGTCAGGTCCACCCGCACACGGTTGTCGTCGAGCTTGTCGCCGATCTTGGCGCTCACCTCGACGACCGCGCCCTTGTCGTCGTTGGGCACCACGACGGGCCTGGTGAAGCGGACGCCGTACTCGACGACGGCCCCCGGGTCCCCCACCCAGTCGGTCACCACCCGGACCGCCGCGGCCATGGTGAACATGCCGTGCGCGATGACGTCGGGCAGACCGACCTCCAGCGCGAACCTCTCGTTCCAGTGGATCGGGTTGAAGTCACCCGACGCCCCGGCGTACCGCACCAGGGTGTCCCGGGTCACCGGGAAGACCGCGGCCGGCAGCTCCGTGCCGACCTCGACGTCCTTGTAGGCGATCTGCGTGGCCATCGGTGTCACTCCCCCTCGGCGCCGCGCGCCACCAGTTTCGTCCAGGCGGTCACGACGTGCGCGCCCGTCTCGTCGTGCACCTCGCCGCGGACGTCGAGGATGTCGTTCCCCGCCATGGACTTGATCGCCTCGATGGTCGAGGTGACGGTCAGCCGGTCGCCCGCCCGGACGGGCCGGGTGTACGCGAACTTCTGGTCGCCGTGCACGACCCGGTCGTAGTCGAGACCCAGCTGCGGGTCCGCGATGACGTCCCGCGCCGCCTTGAAGGTGATCGCGAAGACGAAGGTCGGCGGGGCGATCACGTCCAGGTGGCCGAGCGCCTTCGCCGCGTCCGGGTCGGCGTACGCCGGATTGCCGTCACCCACCGCCTCGGCGAACTCGCGGATCTTCTCCCGGCCCACCTCGTACGGCTCGGTGGGCGGATAGCTCCGCCCGACGAAGGACTGGTCGAGCGCCATGGACTCGTTACCTCCTGATGAGACTGCCCTGATGAATTGGTGCACAACTATGTACGGGGCCCGGCAAACGACACGAGGCCGCCCCCCGTTAAGGGGACGGCCTCGGGTACGAGCCTGGGTCAGCGCGTTTCGCGGTGAGCCGTGTGCGAGTTGCAGCGGGGGCAGTGCTTCTTCATCTCAAGACGGTCCGGGTTGTTGCGCCGGTTCTTCTTGGTGATGTAGTTCCGCTCCTTGCACTCCACGCAGGCCAGCGTGATCTTCGGGCGGACGTCGGTGGCAGCCACGTGAGTGCTCCTTGGACGGACAGATTGACGGGTTAACGCATAAAAGAGTAGCCGATCGAAGGATCGCCCCCACCATCGGCTACCGTGTGTAGCGGTGACCGGACTTGAACCGGTGACACAGCGATTATGAGCCGCTTGCTCTACCGACTGAGCTACACCGCTGTGATGTCGGATCCCCTCGCCCGAGGGCGAGGAGCGCCGGACACCAGAGCCCCAATACGGAATCGAACCGTAGACCTTCTCCTTACCATGGAGACGCTCTACCGACTGAGCTATTGGGGCGAGCGATGAAGACATTACACGGTCCGTCGCCGTTCGCCCAAATCCGTTTCCCGGCCTCTCGTCCCACCTGTCCCTTCCGTCTCGGGGCGGGCGGCGGACGGGGATTGGCGACGCCTCGGGACGCCCTCGCCGGGGGTCCCGATCAGGGGCGGAGGCCCGCTGGGACAGGGGACGCGGGGTGTTCCTTACACCACTCAGGGCCACGCCGGTATGACTATTTCCTTCCTCCTCGAAGGGTGCCCGGGGCGCCTCTAGGCTCGTCCCACCCCGCGTGATCTTGCACGCCGGAGCCCTCCGCCCCCCGCCAGGAGCCCACCCAGGAGCGCGATGCCCGACAGCCAGCCGCAGCCGCCGGACGGCGTCACGGCGAACGCCACCGCGCTGCTGCTGCGCGGGGCCCGGCTCACCGACGGCCGCGCCGTCGACGTACGGCTGAACGGCGGCCGTATCGAGGCAGTCGGCACGGCAGGCAGCCTCGCCTCGCCGGGCGCGTGCCTGGACCTCGACGGACACCTGCTGCTGCCCGCCCCCGCCGAGCCGCACGCGCACAGCGACACCGCGCTGAGCGCCGTCGCACCGGACGGGCCCGTCTCGTACGACCCCGAGGACGTCCGGCGCCGCGCCACCGAGGCCGCGCTGCTCCAGGTCGGGCACGGGGCGACGACGCTGCGCACCCATGTGCGCGTCGGTGACGCGCGGGAACTGGCTCCTCTGGAGGCGGTGCTCCAGGCACGGCGTTCGCTGCGCGGGCTCGGCGATCTGACGGTGGTGGCCGTACCGCGCCTGCTGACCGGGAACGCGGGCGCCGACGGGCTGGCGATGCTGCGGGACGCGGTGAAGCTGGGCGCGGACGTGGTGGGCGGCTGCCCGGACCTCGACCCCGATCCGGCCGGATACGTGGAAGCGGTGCTGACCGTCGCCGCCGAGCACGGCTGTCCCGTCGACCTCCATACGGACGCGGGCGACCCGGCCCGGCTGACGCGGCTCGCGGCGATGGCCGGCGGGCTGCGGCCCGGGGTCACGGTCGGTCCCTGCGCCGGGCTGTCGCGGCTGCCGGCGGACACCGCGGGCCGGGCCGCCGACCGGCTGGCGGCGGCGGGGGTGACGGTCGTCTGTCTGCCCCAGGGCCGGTGCGGCGGCGCGGAGCAGCGGGGCGTGGCGCCCGTACGGCTGCTGCGGGCCGCCGGGGTACGGGTGGCGGCGGGCAGCGGCGCCGTACGGGACGCGGCGAACCCGGTGGGACGCGGGGATCCGCTGGAGGCGGCGTATCTGCTCGCCTCCCAGGGAGGGCTGCGGGCGGCGGAGGCGTACGACGCGGTGAGCGCGGGCGCGCGGGAGGCGATGCGGCTGCCGGAGGTACGGGTGGAGGCGGGCTTTCCCGCCGAGTTGCTCGCGGTGCGCGGCGAGCGGCTGGAGGGGGTGCTGTCGCTGGCGTACAGCAGGATCGTCATCCACCGGGGCCGGGTGGTGGCCCGGACGAACGCCGTGCGCGAGTACTGCGATCCGGCCGGGGCCGCGGCGCTGGACCTGCCGCGGCAGGGGCGGCAGGCACGGCCGGAGCCGGGGGCGTGAGCGGGTGGCACCGGGCGGACGGGGGACGGGCGGCGGGAACGGCTCCTCCTACGGAGGCGGTGCGTGCGCGCTGACGGCCTGTCGGACGTACGGTCGTGAGCATGCGAATTGTCATTGCCGGAGGACACGGTCAGATCGCGCTGCGGCTGGAGCGGCTGCTCGCCGCGCGCGGCCACGAGGTCGCGGGGATCATCCGCGGCCCCGAACAGGCGGAGGAGCTGCGCAGGGCGGGCGCCGAAGCGGTCGTGCTCGACCTGGAGTCGGCCTCGCCGGAGGAGACCGCGGCGGCGCTGGAGGGTGCCGACGCGGCCGTCTTCGCGGCCGGGGCGGGACCGGGCAGCACCACGGAGCGCAAGGACACCGTCGACCGGGGCGCGGCGGTCCTCTTCGCCGACGCCGCGGAACGGGCCGGCGTACGGCGCTATGTGATCGTCTCGTCCATGGGCGCCGACCCGGACCACCCGGGCGACGAGGTCTTCGACCACTACCTGCGTGCCAAGGGGGCGGCGGACGCGTACGTCCTGTCCAAGGAGGGACTCGACGTGACGGTCCTGCGGCCGGGGATGCTCACGAACGACGCGGGCACGGGCCTGGTGAACCTCGCGCCGTCGACGGGTCGCGGACCGGTGCCGCGGGACGATGTGGCCGCCGCGCTGGCCGAGTTGGTGGAGGCGCCGGCGACGGTGGGCCTGACGCTGGAACTGATCAGCGGCGCGGTGCCGGTGGCGGAGGCGGTGCGGGACTCCGGCTCCGCCGTCTGACGGAAACGGCCGGGCGACGGAAAGGGAGATGGCCCCCGGTCCGCGTCTCCGCGGCCCGGGGGCCATCATCTCCGTGTGGCGGCGCCAGGATTCGAACCTGGGAAGGCTAAGCCGGCGGATTTACAGTCCGCTCCCATTGGCCACTCGGGCACACCGCCATGGGATGCCGCCTCGGGGTGGGCGCTGTGTGCGCTCCTCCGTGGCGACGACGTAAACGATACCCGATGCGCGGGGGTGCTCCGCCACCGGATTGATCAGGCCGGGAGGGGGTGGAGATGACTAGGCTTTACGGAAGCGGGCCGGGAGCCCGCCCGTACTTTCGGCATCAGCCGCGGCGTCAGTCGCGGCACCCTTTCCGACACCCGATCCAAGGAGCCACAGGACATGGCCGACTCCAGTTTCGACATCGTCTCGAAGGTCGAGCGGCAGGAGGTCGACAACGCCCTCAACCAGACCGCGAAGGAGGTCTCCCAGCGGTACGACTTCAAGAACGTCGGAGCCTCGATCGCCTGGTCCGGCGAGAAGATCCTTATGCAGGCCAACACCGAGGAGCGGGTCAACGCCATCCTCGACGTCTTCCAGTCCAAGCTGATCAAGCGGGGCATCTCGCTGAAGGCGCTGGACGCGGGCGAGCCGCAGCAGTCCGGCAAGGAGTACAAGATCTTCGCCTCCATCGAGGAGGGCATCTCCCAGGAGAACGCGAAGAAGGTCGCCAAGATCATCCGTGATGAGGGCCCCAAGGGCGTCAAGGCGCTCGTGCAGGGCGACGAGCTGCGGGTCAGCTCGAAGAGCCGGGACGATCTCCAGGCCGTACAGGCGCTGTTGAAGGGGCAGGACTTCGACTTCGCGCTCCAGTACGTGAACTACCGCTGAGCACCGGCCTCCGGTCGGCCCGGCGGACCCGCACGGCCGTCGTCGCGCCCGCTGTCCGGGCGCGGGGACGGCGGTGCGGGCGGGGCGGGTGTCCATGACGTCCGCCGACGGCGACAGCGACGGGGCGGCGGGAGCGGAGGTGCGGGCATGAGTGGGGCGTTGTTCCCGCGGGGCCGTGCCGTCGTCGGCGACGGGGCGGTGCATGTGCCGGGGTGGCTGGATCCGGCGCGGCAGCGGGAGTTGGTGGAGTCCTGCCGGGAGTGGGCGCGGGGGCCGGTGCCGATGCGGCACACGGAGTTGCCGGGCGGGGGCGTGATGTCCGTACGGACGGTCTGTCTGGGGTGGCACTGGCAGCCGTACCGCTACACCCGAACCGCCGGGGATGTGAACGGGGCGCGGGTCGCGCCGTTTCCCGGGTGGCTCGCGGAGCTGGGGCGCGCGGCGGTCGACGAGGCGTACGGGGAAGGGGCCGGGGCGGGCTACGCGCCGGACACCGCGCTCGTCAACTTCTACGAAGGCGCGGCCAGGATGGGCATGCACCGGGACAAGGACGAGAAGTCCCGGGCGCCCGTGGTGTCGCTGAGCATCGGTGACACCTGTGTCTTCCGCTTCGGCAACACACGGACCAGGACGCGTCCCTATACGGATGTCGAGCTGGAGTCCGGCGATCTCTTCGTCTTCGGCGGGCCGTCGCGGCTCGCGTACCACGCCGTCCCCAAGGTGTATCCGGGGACGGCCGACCCGGCGAGCGGGATGCGCGCCGGGCGGCTGAACATCACGTTGCGCGAGACCGGGCTCGCCGCGGACTGACGCGTTCCGGCGGAAAGCGGCGGGCGGTGGCCGGTCGGCCGGCGGGCGAGGGAGCCGGCGGGGGCCGGTGGGCGGTCAGCGGGAGCGGGAGTGGCCGAAGAGGATGCGGTAGATGATCAGCAGCACCAGTGAGCCGCCGATCGCCGCCGCCCAGGTGGCGCCGTCGTAGAAGTCGCTGGTGATCTCGCGGTCCAGCCAGCGGGACGATATCCAGCCGCCGATGAAGGCGCCGGCGATGCCGATGAGGGTCGTGCCGACCAGACCGCCCGGGTCACGGCCGGGCAGCAGGATCTTGGCGACGGCTCCGGCGAGGAGTCCGAGGACGAGCCAGCCGATGATGGTCATGCCGTGGTCCTGCCTTTCGTGCGGTGCTCCGCGGCCTGCGGTGTTCGGCGCGGGGTGGTGCCGTGATCTGTACGGAAGGACGCCCGGAGGGCGCCACGCGGTTGCGGAGCACGTCTCACGGTGGGCGGCGGGACGGCGCGGGGCGGGCCGGCCCGGGAGATCAACTACCCCGCTTCGGGCCGGGCATGCGCGAAGACGGCAGGCCACGGCGCTGCCGGGCCTGCCGCAGGGGGCCGCACACCGTGCCGGACGGCACGGCTCCGGTCACCAGCCCGCGAACGCCTGGTCCGTACGGACGATCTCGCGGCCGAAGGGCAGCAGGGAGACGGGGATCAGCTTGAAGTTCGCGATTCCCAGCGGGATACCGATGATCGTCACGCACAGGGCGATCCCGGTGAAGATGTGGCCGAGCGCGAGCCACCAGCCCGCGAGAATCAGCCACAGGACATTCGCGACGAACGACGGCGACCCGGCGTCGGTCCGCTCCACCGTCGTGTAGCCGAACGGCCACAGGGCGTAGACGGCGATCCGGAACGCGGCGACACCGAAGGGGATGCCGATGATCGTGACGCACAGGAGCAGTCCCGCGAACACGTAGCCGAGGAACAGCCAGAAGCCGCTGAAAACGAGCCAGATGATGTTGAGGATTGTCTTCATGGGCGTCGACCTGCCATCTGCTCTAGTCGGGCGATGCGCTCCGCCATCGGCGGATGCGTGGAAAACAGTTTCGACACACCCTGCCCCGGCCGGAAGGGGTTGGCGATCATCAGATGGCTCGCCGTCTCGATCCGTGGCTCTGGCGGCAACGGCAGCTGTTTGGTGCCTGCTTCAAGCTTACGCAAGGCGCTGGCGAGGGCCAACGGATCACCGGTGAGCTGGGCGCCCGACGCGTCCGCCTCGTACTCGCGGGAGCGGCTCACCGCGAGCTGGATCACGGAGGCGGCCAGCGGGCCGAGGAGCATCACCAGCAGCATGCCGACGAGGCCGGGCCCCTCGTCGTCGTCCGAGCGGCCGATGGGAATGAGCCAGGCGAAGTTCACCAGGAACATCACGACGGAGGCGAGGGCGCCGGCGACCGAGGAGATGAGGATGTCGCGGTTGTAGACATGGCTCAGCTCGTGCCCGAGGACTCCGCGCAGCTCCTGTTCGTCGAGGATCTGGAGGATGCCGTCCGTACAACAGACGGCCGCGTTCCGGGGGTTGCGGCCGGTGGCGAACGCGTTCGGGGCCTGCGTCGGTGAGATGTAGAGCCGTGGCATCGGCTGGCGCGCGGTCGTGGAGAGCTCGCGCACGATGCGGTAGAGCTTCGGCGCCTCGAACTCGCTGACCGGGCGGGCGCGCATGGCACGCAGGGCCAGCTTGTCGCTGTTCCAGTACGCGTACGCGTTCGTGCCCAGGGCGACGACGACCGCGACGATCAGCCCCGTCCGGCCGAAGACGCTGCCGATGGCGATGATGAGCGCGGACAGTCCCCCGAGGAGGGCGGCGGTCCTCAACCCGTTGTGCCGGCGGTGCACGGAACGCCCTCCAAATCGTGCGGCAGGGGAACCCTCTACGTGACGTCGCTCCACCCTCCAGTGGACCCTTACTCACTGGTCAACGCCAGGCGGGGGTCACGGGTTCCCCGGCGCGCCCGCACGGGGCCGTACGCCGTACGGGTGGCGGTGCGGGACGGGGTGGAGGGGTCCGCGGCGCGCGGCGCGCCTCAGAAGAGGCTCTCCGCGGCGAAGCGAAGGACGAGCTGGGGCGCTCCCGACAGGGCGATGCCCACGGCGGTGGTCAGGCAGATCGCGGCGAGTACCGGGACGGGGGCGGGGCGCGGCGCCGGGGCGCCGGCGGGCCGGGGGGCGGGCCCGGCGGCCCGGGGCGTCGTCGCGGCGGTCTCGGGGGCTTCCTCCGCTGCCGTCTCCGGGGCGCGGAAGAGGACGGCCGTCCACTGGAGGTAGTAGTAGAGCGCCATGACGACATTGACGCTCATCACGACGGCCAGCCAGCCGAGCCCCGCGTCCACGGCGGACGAGAAGACCGTGACCTTCGCGAAGAGGCCGACGACACCGGGTGGCAGTCCGGCCAGGCAGAGCAGGAAGAAGCCCATGGCGAGCGCCACGAGCGGGCGCTCGGAGGCGAGGCCGCGGTAGTCCGCGAGGCGGTTCAGGGGCTTCGTACGGGCCACCAGGGCGGCGACGGCGAAGGCGCCGAGGTTCACGACGGCGTACATCAGGGCGTACGCGACGGTGGAGCCGATCTGGTCGGTCCCGGCGTACGCCGCCGCCGCGACCGGGACCAGCAGATAGCCGGCCTGGGCGACGGACGACCACGCGAGGAGGCGTACCGCGCTCCACGCGCGCGTGGCGGGCTGGCGCAGGGCGGCGACGTTGCCGGCGGTCATGGTGAGCGCGGCGAGTACGGCGACGACGGGGCCCCATGTGCCGGAATGGCTCGGGAAGGCGATGACCGTCACCAGGATCAGGCCGGAGAAGCCGACGGCCTTGCTGACGACGGAGAGGTAGGCGGCGACGGGCAGGGGCGCGCCGACGTAGGTGTCGGGGACCCAGAAGTGGAAGGGCGCGGCGGCGGCCTTGAAGGCGAAGCCGACGAGGGTGAGGGCGACACCGGCGGAGGCGAGGGTGTCCAGCGCTCCGGGGACGTCGTCGAGCCGGGTGGCGATCTCGGTGAGGTGCAGGGTGCCGGTGGTGGCGTACACGAAGCTGACGCCCAGCAGCATGACGGCGGTGGCCGCCACGGAGGAGAGGAAGAACTTCAGCGCCGCCTCGGAGGAGAGCCGGTCGCCGCGCTTGAGGCCGACCAGCGCGAAGGCGGGGAGGGTGGCGACCTCCAGGGCGACGACGAGGGTCGCCAGATCGCGTGCGGCGGGCAGCAGGGCGGCGCCGGCCGCCGAGGAGAGCAGCAGGAACCAGAACTCGCCCGCCGGGAGCCTCTTGGCGCCGCCGAGTTCGCTGACGGAGAGCAGCGCGGTCAGCAGGGCGCCGCCGAGCACCAGGAGCTGGATGACGAGGGTGAAGTGGTCGGCGGTGTAGCTGCACACGTCGGCGTCCGCCGTCAGGCAGAAGGTGGACCGGTCGCCCGCCCGGATGGGGATCAGCAGGAGGAGCGCGGCGGCGAGGCCGGCGACGGACAGGACACCGAGGAGCGGCTTGCGGTGTTCCGGGACGAACAGGTCGGCGACCAGGACGGCGAGGGCGACGACGGCGGTGAGGGCCGGGGGCGCGATCGCGAGCCAGTCGACGGACTGGACGAGGCTGGCGCCGGCGGCGGCGCCCTGGGCAGCGGCCACGGTCACGACTTGCCTCCTGCGAGGAGCTTCTGCACGGCCGGGTCGGTGAGGCCGAGGAGGACGGCGGGCCAGAGGCCGGCGAGGACGGTGAGGGCGACGAGCGGGGTCCAGGCGGCGAGTTCGTAGCCCTGGACGTCGGCGAGTTCGGGCAGCGGCTCCCGCTGTTCCTCGGGCTCGGTGATCTGCTGGGGGTGCGCGCCCATGCAGACCCGGCGGACCACGATCAGCAGGTAGGCGGCGGTGAGCAGGGTGCCGAAGCAGGCGATCGCCGTGAAGGTGATGAAGGCGGGGCGGCTGAGGCCGTCGGCGGGGTCGAAGGCACCGAACATCGCGAGCATCTCGCCCCAGAATCCGGCGAGGCCGGGCAGGCCGAGGGAGGCGACGGCGGCAAAGGCGAGGAGCCCGCCGAGGCGCGGTGCGCGGCCGTACAGCGCCGCGCCGGTGGCGCCGGCGAGGGTGTCCAGGTCGGCGGTGCCGTAGCGGTCCTTGAGCGCTCCGACCAGGAAGAAGAGCAGGCCGGTGATGAGGCCGTGGGCGACGTTGGCGAAGAGGGCGCCGTTGACACCGGTGGGGGTCATGGACGCGATGCCGAGGAGTACGAAGCCCATGTGGCCGACGGAAGAGTAGGCGATGAGGCGCTTGAGGTCGCCTCCCGCGCCCTGCCGGGCGAGCGCGAGGCAGGCCAGGGAGCCGTAGATGATGCCGACGACGGCGAAGGCGGCGAGGTACGGCGCGAAGGTCCGCATCCCGTCGGGCGCGATCGGCAGGACGATACGGACGAACCCGTACGTACCCATCTTGAGCAGGACCCCGGCGAGGAGGACGGACCCGACGGTCGGGGCGGCGGTGTGGGCGTCCGGGAGCCAGCTGTGGAACGGCCACATCGGGGTCTTGACCGCGAGGCCGACCCCGATCGCCAGAACGGCTGTGACCTGCACGAACGAGCTGAGCCCACGGCCGTTGTCAGTGGCGAGTGCCACCATGTCGAATGTGCCCGCGTGAAGACCGACGAGCAGCAGGCCGAGCAGCATGACCACGGAGCCGAGCAGCGTGTAGAGAATGAACTTCCAGGCGGCGGCCTGCCGCCCGGCACCGCCCCAGCGGGCGATGAGGAAGTACATCGGGATGAGCACCATCTCGAAGGCCAGGAAGAACAGCAGCAGATCGAGGACGGCGAAGGTCGCGAGGGTGCCGGATTCGAGGACGAGCAGCAGGGCGACGAATGCCTTCGGGGAGGGCCCGGCCGGGGGCTTGAAGTAGCTGTAGAGCGCGCAGAGGAAGGTCAGGAGCGCGGTCAGGACCAGAAGGGGGAGGGAGATGCCGTCGATGCCGAGGTGGATCCGCACGTCGAGTGCGGGGATCCAGCTGATGTCCGTCGTGGCCTGCATCTTCGACGGCTGGTCGTGGTCGAAGCCGAGCGCGAGGACGATCGCGGCGACGAGGATCGCGCCGGTCACCGTCACACCGTGGCGCAGTACGGCCTGGCCGGGGCCGGTGCCCCGGAGTCCGGGCGGGGCGGGGAGCAGCGCGGTCACCGCGCCGAGCAGGGGGGCGGCGACGATGAACGCGAGGAGGAGCTGCATCACGGACGGGCTGATATCGGTCACGGCTCACGCTCCGGCGGCGACGAGTACGGCGGCGATCGCGAGGACGACCGTTCCGGCGAGCAGGGCGCCCAGGTAGGTCTGCACATTGCCGGTCTGCGCGCCGCGTACGGCGGCGCCGAGCCAGCGTGTGCCGGTGCCCGCCCCGCGTACGTAGGTGTCGACGACCTCGCGGTCGAGGAAGCGGACCAGCCGGGCCGCGCCCTGGACCGGGCGTTGGAAGAGGGTGCGGTAGACGGCGTCCAGGTGGAAGCCCGCGGCGGCGTGCGGGTGGAGCCTGCCGAGCAGGAGCCGGCCGGGGTCCGCGGGGTCGGGGGCCGAGGCGATGTCGCCGTAGGCGGCGGTGTGGCTGGCCATGGCCTCGACCTCGGTGAGGGCGGGTTCGGCGTCCGGGTGCGCGGCGACGGCCCCGATGGGGGTGCGGGCGGCGAGCGCCGTGGTGTGGCTCCAGCTGCCGTAGGTCATCAGTCCGCCGACGAGGGCGACGCCGGTGCCGAGTACGGAGGTGGTGAGTGTCGGGGCGAGGCTGTGGGCGCCCAGCCAGGGGGCGATGACGCCGACGGTCAGACCGAAGGCGAGTGAGGGGACGGCGAGGACCCACAGCACGGCGTTCATCGACAGGGGCTGCTTGCCGTGGTCGGCGGCCTCGGCGCCCCGGCCCCGGAAGGCGAGGAGCCACAGGCGGGTCGCGTAGGCGGCGGTGAGCAGGGCGGTGAGCAGGCCGGCGACCAGCACGGTCCAGCCGGCGGCGTCCGGGGCGATGCCCGACTCGCCGAGCGCGGTGTGCTCGGCGGCGACGAGAACGGCTTCCTTGGAGAAGAAGCCGGCGAACGGCGGGATGGCGGCGAGCGCGAGGAGCGCGATCGTCATCGTCCAGTAGGCGTCGGGGACGCGTTTGGCGAGCCCGCCCATCCGGGACATGGCGGCGAGCGAGTTGGTGCCGGCGGCGTGGATGATCACGCCGGCGCCGAGGAAGAGGAGCGCCTTGAAGGCGCCGTGCGAGATGAGGTGGAAGACGGCCGCGCCCCGGTCGCCCACGGCCAGCGCGCCCGACATGTAGCCGAGCTGGCCGATGGTCGAGTAGGCGAGGACGCGTTTGATGTCGTCCTGCGCGAGGGCGGCGATCGCGGAGCCGACCATGGTGATCGCGGCCAGCACGGCGAGCACCACCAGGGCGGCGGCGGAGGCGGCGAAGACGGGGAGGAGGCGGGCCACGAAGTAGATACCGGCGGCGACCATCGTCGCCGCGTGGATCAGCGCGGAGACGGGGGTGGGGCCGGCCATCGCGTCGGGCAGCCAGGTGTGCAGCGGGAACTGGGCCGACTTGCCCGCGACACCGGCGATCAGCAGCAGGGCGATCAGGGTGGGGTGGTCGAGCCCGTTGTCCGCGACGGCGCTCAGGACGCCCGTGATCCGGAACGTGCCGGTGTCGACGGCGAGCGCGAACAGGCCGAGCAGGAAGGGGACATCGCCGAGCTTGGTGACGAGGAACGCCTTCAGGGAGGCGGCGCGCGCCTCGGGCGTCTCCCAGTAGTGCCCGACGAGGAAGTACGAGCAGATGCCCATGATCTCCCAGCCGACCAGCAGCACCATCAGGTCGCCGGAGTAGACGACGAGCAGCATCGCGGAGGTGAAGAGGGAGACGAGGGCGGCGTACGAGGGGTAGCGCGGGTCGGCACGCAGATAGCCGGTCGAGTAGATCTGCACGCATGTCGCGACGACCGCGACGAGGATCGCGACGAGGGCGGCGAAGCCGTCGATGTAGAGGGCCAGATCGATCGGGACCGAGCCGGTCGGGGTGAGCCGGGTCGCGGCGTCGAGCGGTGCGCCGGTGCCGTGCCCGTCGCTCTGCCGTACGGCGACGAGCGCGGCGAGTACGGCGGCGGCGAGCGACGGCAGGACGGCCAGGGGCCGGACGAATCCGGGGGCACCGCGGCCGAGGAGCAGTCCGGCGACCGCGCCGAGGAACGGCAGCAGCGGGACGAGGACGGCGAGGGTGGTCGTGGTCACGCGGTGGCCTCAGCATTCTTCGCCGGGGCGCCGGCTTCGGCCCCGGCTTCGGCGGAGCCGGTCGCGGTGGACCGGGCGGCGACGGACCGGGCCGCGGCCTCGTCGGTCGCGTCGCTCTCGACGCTGTCGCGGAGCCGGTCGACGTCGGAGGTCCCCCGGTTGCGGTAGACCATCAGGACGATCGCCAGACCGATGCCGATCTCGGCGGCGGCGATGGCGATCACGAAGAGGGTGAGGGCCTGGCCCGCGTGCAGGGTGTCGCGCAGCCACACGTCGAAGGCGACGAGGTTGAGATTGACGGCGTTGAGCATCAGCTCGACGGACATCAGCACGAGGATCGCGTTGCGGCGGGCGAGCACCCCGTACAGACCGGTGCAGAAGAGCAGCGCCGCGAGTACGGCGGGGTAGGCGAGATGCATCAGCGCTGCTCCTTGCCGCGAGCCGCCTCGCTCTTGCGGGACAGGACGATCGCGCCGATGAGCGCGGCGAGCAGCAGGACGGAGAGCGCTTCGAAGGGCAGCACCCAGTGCCGGAAGAGGATCTGGCCGGTGACCCCGGTGGATCCCTGGGCGGGGCCGTCGAGATCGATCCACGTCGTACGGAACGCGTCGACGACCACCCAGACCAGCGCGGCGGCAGCCGCCACGGCCACCGCGAGCGCGACGCCACGGTGTTCGGAGTCCGCGTCCGGGGAACGGCCGATGGGCGCCTTCGTCAGCATCAGCCCGAAGAGCAGGAGGACGACGACGGAACCGATGTAGATCAGCACCTGCACCCAGGCGATGAACTCGGCGGTCAGCAGCAGGTATTCGACGGCCAGGCCGCCGAGCGCGACGACGAGCCAGAGCGCGGCGTGCACCAGCTGCTTGGTGGTGACGGTGATGACGGCCGCGCCGAGCGTGACGAGGCCGACGAGGACGAAGGCGATCTCGACACCGGTCGGGGACAGGAAGCCGGGGTCTGCCGCGAGGGGGGTCACTCGCCGGCCTCCCGCTCCTGGGTGGCAGCGGCCTCCGCCGCTTGGGCGGCCGCGAGCTTGTCGGCCGTCTTGCGGGCGGCGCCGATCTCCTTCGGCTCCTCGGCACGTGGGTCGAGGGCGGGCGGGGCCGGCACGGTCCACATCCATTCGCGGAGTTTGTCGCGCTCATGGGTGAGTTCGAGGATGTCCGTCTCGGCGTACTCGAACTCAGGTGACCAGAAGAGCGCGTCGAAGGGACAGACCTCGATGCAGATGCCGCAGTACATGCAGAGCGAGAAGTCGATGGCGAACCGGTCGAGGACGTTGCGGCTGCGCTCGCGGCCGCCGGGGGCGGCGGCGGGGAGCGTCTCCTTGTGGGAGTCGATGTAGATGCACCAGTCGGGGCACTCACGGGCGCAGAGCATGCAGACCGTGCAGTTCTCCTCGAAGAGTCCGATCACGCCCCGGCTGCGGGGCGGGAGTTCGGGCTGGGTGTCCGGGTACCGCGCGGTGACGGACTTCCTGGTCATCGTACGAAGCGTGACGGCCAGCCCCTTGGCCAGGCCGCTGCCGGGGATGGGAGGCACTTACTGGATCACCACCTTGACGATGCCGGTGAGGGCGATCTGGGCGAGGGCGAGGGGGATGAGGACGGTCCAGGCGAGCTTCTGGAGCTGGTCCTCACGGAGCCGCGGATAGCTGACGCGCAGCCAGATGACGACGAAGGCGAGGAGGAACGTCTTGAGGAGGGTCCAGAGCCAGCCGAGGCCGTCACCGCCGAAGGGGCTGTGCCAGCCGCCGAGGAACAGGACGGTGGTCAGTCCGCACAGGACGACGATGCCCGCGTACTCGGCGAGCAGGAACAGCGCGAAGCGCAGGCCCGTGTACTCGGTGTAGGCGCCGAAGATGATCTCGGAGTCGGCGACCGGCATGTCGAAGGGAGGGCGCTGGAGTTCGGCGAGACCGGCGACGAAGAAGACGAGCGCGCCGACGATCTGCCAGGGCACCCACCACCACTCGAAGGCGTTGAGGATGCCGGGCAGGGAGACGGTGCCGGCGGCCATCGCGACGGAGGCGGCGGTGAGCAGCATCGGCAGCTCGTACGCGAGCAGTTGGGCGGCGGTCCGCAGACCGCCGAGCAGGGAGAACTTGTTGGCCGAGGCCCAGCCGGCCATGAGCGACCCGAGGACACCGACGCCCATCACGGCGAGCACGAAGAAGATGCCGGCGTCGACGACCTCGCCGACCGCGCCCTCCTGGGGGCCGATCGGGATGACGACCAGTACGAGGAGGTAGGGCAACAGGGCGACGGCCGGGGCGAGCTGGAAGATCCGCCGGTCGGCGGCGGCCGGGACGATGTCCTCCTTCTGCGCGAACTTCACGCCGTCGGCGACGAGTTGGGCCCAGCCGTGGAACCCGCCGACGTACATGGGCCCGAGACGGCCCTGCATATGGGCCATGACCTTGTGCTCGGTCTGCCCGACGACGAGGGGAAGGGCGAGGAAGGCGACGAAGACGATGACCAGCCGAACGGCGACGTCGAGCACGTCGTTCACGCGTCTCCTCCGGTTCGCCCGGGCCCGGCCCCACCCGCGGGCCGCTCTCCGGCATCGCCTTCCGGCGCGGGCTCAGGCTCTGACCCCGTCCCGGAACCGGGCGCCGCTTCGGCGTCCGGAGTCCGCTCCGAGACAGGCGCGGGCCCCGCCTCCGGCGCCGGGCCGTGATCGGCCTCCGCTCCGGCCTCGCCCGCCGACCCGCCCTCCGGCGTGGACGCGGGCTTGGGCTCCGTCCCGGAACCGGGCGCCGCTTCCGGCGCGGGCTCCACCCCGGCAGCCGGTGTCGGCCGGGAGGACGGCTTGGAACCCGGCGGCGCCGAGGCTCCCGGATTGTTCTCCGGCGCGGACGACGAATCGGGTTTGGCTCCGGTGTCCGGAGCCGCCTCCGAGGCGTGCGTGGCCTTGGGCCCCGCCTCGGGCGCCGGGCCGTGATCGGCGTCCGAAGTGGCCGCTGACCCGCCTTCCGGCGCGGACACGCGCTTGGACCCCGTCCCGGAACCGGGCGTCGCTTCGGCGTCCGGAGTCCGCTCCGAGGCAGGCGCGGGTTCCGCCTCCGGCGCCGGCCCACGATCGGCCTCGCCCGCCGACCCGCCCTCCGGCATGGGCGACGAGTCGGGCTTCGGCTCGGCGGCGGCCGGAGCCGTGCCCGGGGTCGGTCTCGGACGGGAGGTCGTCCCGGTGGGCGGCGGGGGCTCTTCGGTGGCTGGGGGCGGGGTGTGCCAGGGGGCTGCCGTGGGCTTCGCCGGCTGCTGGGTCGCGGAGCCCTCCGTGACGCTGCGGGTGCGGCGGGGCGGGCGGTCGCCCGCCCCGCGCGGGGTGCGGGCCGGGCGGGCGGGGGCCGGGGGCAGCTGGCCCTTGAGCGGGCCCCATTCGTTCGGGTCCGGTACGCCCGGCGGCAGCATCTGGCGGCGCTTGGGGCCCGCGTGACCCGGCGCCGACTCGCCCGGCTCCTTCGCGCCCGGCCAGGCCTTCGCGACCCGCGCCGCGAGGACGAAGTCCTTGCGCAGCGGGTGCCCTTCGAAGGTCTCGGGCAGCAGCAGGTGCACCAGGTTGGGGTGGCCGGTGAAGGAGATGCCGAACATCTCGTACGTCTCGCGCTCGTGCCAGCCCGCCCCCGCGTAGACCCCGAGCGCGGTCGGCAGCTCGGCGGCCTCGTGCGGGACCGTCGTACGGATCAACAGCCGCCGCACGGAACGGGGTTCGACCGAAGCGACGTGCGCGCCGACGCGGAAACCGGTGCCCGGTTCGTCGACGGCGCTCAGCCAGTCGAAGTACGTGCACCCCAGCACGTCACGGGCCGTTTCGAGCGCGGTCAGCCAGTCGGCGGCGGGGACGTCCACCGTCAGGAGGTCGTACGCGCGCTCCGCCGTGGCGTCCGCGCCGAAGATCTCCGCGACGTCGCCGGGCAGCCGGTCGTACGCGCCGGAAGCCGCCGGAGTCGCCGGAGTCGGCGAAGCCGCCGCAGTGTCCGCCGAGTCCGGGGTGTCCGGAGTCATCGGGCGTTCTCCCCCGGTGTCGAAGTCCCCGGCGCCGTCCCGGTCGGCGTCGGCGGCGCCTCGACCAGCCCGCTGCGCAGCTCGGCCGTGCCGGGCCGGTGGCCCCCGGAGCCGTAACGGCTGCCGAGCGACTCGCGGGCGATCTTCTCCTGGAGCTTGAGGATTCCCTGGAGCAGCGCCTCGGGCCGCGGCGGGCAGCCCGGTACGTAGACGTCGACCGGGATGATCTGGTCGACGCCCTTCGTGACGGAGTACGAGTCCCAGTACGGGCCACCGCAGTTGGAGCAGGCGCCGAAGGAGATCACGTACTTGGGCTCGGGCATCTGCTCGAACAGCCGCTTCACCGCCGGCGCCATCTTGTCCGTCACCGTGCCGGACACGACCATCAGGTCGGCCTGGCGCGGGCCCGGCGCCAGAGGGATGACCCCGAGCCGGATGAAGTCGTGCCGGGCCATCGACGCGGCGATGAACTCGATGGCGCAGCAGGCGAGTCCGAAGTTGAAGACCCAGAGGCTGTAGCGGCGGCCCCAGTTGAGGACCACCTTCATCGGTTGGGGCGCCAGGCGGGAGAGCACGCCGAGGCGTTGCGGTTCGGGCAGCGCGACCGGCGCGGGCGCCGGGCCGGCGGCTGCCGGAGCGGTGGGGGTCACGTCCATTCCAGGACGCCCTTCTTCCATGCGTAGAGCAGTCCAACGGCCAGGAAGCCGAGGAAGATGAACATCTCGACGAGCGTCGTCGCGCCGTACCCCGGGGCCGCGAAGACCGTCGCCCACGGGAAGAGGAAGATCGAGTCGACGGCGAAGATGACGTACAGGAAGGCGTAGACGTAGTAGCGGACCTGTGTGTGTGCCCAGCCCTCGCCGACCGGGTCGACGCCGCATTCGTACGTGAGCAGCTTCTCGGGCGTCGGTACCACCGGCCGCAGCAGCCGGCCCGCCCCGAAGGCCACGGCGACGAAGAGCACGCCGACGACCGCGAGCAGTCCGACCACCGAATAGCTCTGGAAGTACTCCGACGCGAGAACGGTCGGTTCCGGCACGTCCGTCACCCGCCCCTCGCTCCGCCGATCGTGTTCCCGGCATCTGGTCCGTGATCCGTACGCACGGGAGTCTAGGCCCTGCTAAAGAGACCGTAAGCGGTCGGTCGCGCATCAGTCATGACAGGGTCATGCCTGCATTCCACACCGGCGGGCGGCGGGTGGTGGGGTTATCCCCACCGGCGCTCCCCCAGCCACCCCATGGCGTGGGCCCCCGGAGCCGTGCAGGCTTGGGCCTCATGACCGCCCGCAACAGCTTCGCCGACGACGACCGGCCGCCGCCGGCCCGTATCGCCCTCGACCGGTACACCTGGAAGGAGATCGCCCATCTCCTCGCCAATCTCCCGATGTCGATCGCCGGTTTCGTCTATGTCGTGTTCGTCGTGCCCACCGGTGTCCTCCTGTCCGTCACCGTGATCGGTCTGCCCTGGCTGGCCGGCGGCCTGGCGGGTGCCCGGCTGCTCGGCCGGGCCGAACGGGCGCGGGCGCGGGCCCTGCTGGGGGTCAGGATCGACGAGCCGAGCCCGTTGCGCGGCCGGAGCCGCGAGGCCCGGCGCGCACGCGGCACCGAGGGGTTCTTCTCCTGGCTGTGGACGGGCCTCAAGGACCCGGTGGGCTGGCGCACGGCGCTGTACGAGTTCATCCGGCTGCCCTGGGGCATCCTGACCTTCACGGTCACCACGGTGAGCTTCTTCCTGCTCTGGCCGGTGCTGCCGCACATCGCGCGCGGGCTCACCAACGCCGACCGGGCCATGGTGCGCGGGCTGCTCTCGCCCTCCGACGAGCTGGAGAGCCGGATCGCGGAGCTGGAGTCGGACCGGGGTGTCGTGGTGGACACGGCCGCCGCCGACCTGCGCCGGATCGAGCGCGATCTGCACGACGGCGCGCAGGCCCGGCTGGTCGCCCTCGCCATGGGTCTCGGTCTCGCCAAGGAGAAGCTGCTCGCGGACCCGGAGGCGGCGGCGAGCATGGTCGACGAGGCGCACGGCGAGGTGAAGCTGGCCCTCCAGGAGCTGCGCGACCTGGCACGCGGGATCCATCCGGCGGTCCTCACCGACCGGGGTCTGGACGCGGCCCTGTCCTCCGTCGCCTCCCGCTGCACCGTCCCGGTGACGGTCGATGTCGAGCTGGACGAGCGGCCCGCGGCGGCCATCGAGGGCATCGCCTACTTCACCGTCTCGGAGCTCCTCCAGAACGTCAGCAAGCACAGCGGCGCGCGGATGGCCGCTGTCGAGGTGTGGCGGGCGAAGGACAGGCTGCTGATCCAGGTCCAGGACGACGGGGGCGGAGGCGCGCGGCTGGACGGCGGGACCGGTATGTCGGGGCTGGCCGAGCGCCTGGGCGCGGTGGACGGGCTGTTCGTGCTCGACTCGCCGGTCGGCGGTCCGACGGTCGTCACGGCCGAACTGCCGTGGCGCGAGCGGGAACGGGAGCGCGGGGCGCACTGACGTCCGACCCCTTTTCGCGGCACGTGTACACGGGACGTGAAACCGCACCCCGGGGGTGGGGAAAACCCCAGGGTGAAGACGGATACACACCGCATGGTGCGGGTGCGGCCGGCGGACGAGCATGGAGATACGACAGCAAGCACGACCGCCCCGCTCGCAGAACGGACGACTCGATGGCCACGGATTACGGCATGCGGACACAGCCACAGCCACGGCGCCACACCCTTCCTCCGGCGCTGCGCGCTCCGTTCACCGGCCGCAGCTGGAAGGAGTTCGGCTATCTCCTTCTCAACCTTCCGATGGGCATCCTCTTCTTCGTCTACACGATCACGGCGATCTCGGTGAGCGCGGGCCTCCTCGTGACCTTCCTCGGCATTCCGCTGCTGGCCGCCGCGCTCATCGGCTGCCGGGCGCTGGGAGCCGTCGAGCGGACGAGGGCGCGGGCCCTGCTGGGGCTGGACGTCGCGAGCCCGCTGCCCGTGCGCGGCCAGAAGCCCGGTCTGATGTCGTGGGTCGGCGCGGTCCTCAAGAGCGGGGTGTCCTGGCGGCATCTGCTCTACGGGATCCTGCACTTCCCGTGGGCGCTTTTCTCCTTCGTGGTGTCGCTGACCTTCACCGTCACCGCCTGGAGCCTCTTCCTCTATCCGCTGTGGCAGTGGGTCTTCCCCGAGCACACGAATCAGGACGGGATCGCGCTGTTCAGCGACGGCACGAACGACTTCTATCTGGACACCCCGTTCGAGATAGCGGCGACCAGCGTGGCCGGTCTGGTCCTCGTCCTCGCCTCGCCGTGGCTGAACCGCGCGATGACCGGTGTGGACCGGCTGCTGGTCGCCGGGCTGCTCGGCCCGTCCAGGCTGGCGACCCGCGTCTCCGAACTGGAGTCGGACCGGGGTGTCGTGGTGGACACGGCCGCCGCCGACCTGCGCCGGATCGAGCGCGATCTGCACGACGGCGCGCAGGCCCGGCTGGTCGCCCTCGCCATGGACCTGGGGCTGGCGAAGGAGAAGCTGCTGGCGGACCCGGAGGCGGCGGCCCGGATGGTCGACGAGGCGCACGGGGAGGTCAAGGTCGCGCTCCAGGAGCTGCGCGACCTGGCGCGGGGCATCCATCCGGCGGTCCTCACCGACCGGGGTCTGGACGCGGCCCTATCCTCCGTCGCCTCCCGCTGCACCGTCCCGGTCCAGGTCGAGGTGGACCTGGACTCCCGCCCGGCGGCGGCCATCGAGGGCATCGCGTACTTCACCGTCTCGGAGCTCCTCCAGAACGTCAGCAAGCACGCCCACGCGAGCCGGGCCTCGGTGGACGTGTGGCGGATGGCGGACCGGCTGATGCTCCAGGTAGCGGACGACGGCCGGGGCGGTGCGAACACCTCGTCGGGCAGTGGCCTGGCGGGTCTGGCGGAGCGGCTCGACGCGGTGGACGGGATCCTGGTGGTCGACTCGCCGGCCGGCGGTCCCACGACGGTGACGGCGGAGCTGCCCTGGCGGAAGTGACGGCACGGTCCCCCGCTCCGCGACCGGCCGGAGCGGGCCGGGCGGCGGGGGCGGAGCACCGGGCACCGGGCACCGGGCGGAGACGGCACCACGCGGGAGCGGCATCGCGGCGAACAGGGAACTGACAGCGGGCGCGTTCGCGTCTTCGGCGCACCGGACACCGTCCGGTGCGCCGAAGTCGTGTCCTCCGGGCCGAAGCCGGGTCTTCCGGTTCGATCAGTTCGGGGTCAGCGCTCGCCGCGCCGATACGAATACTGGGATGCTGGGGCCGAAGCGCGGGCGCGGAGCGCGTACGCACATGCGACATGGGGGCGACACGGTCGTGGAGGACAGGGTACGAGTGGTCATCGCCGAGGATTCGGTGCTCCTGCGGGAGGGCCTGACCCGGCTGCTTACCGATCTCGGTCATGACGTGGTCGCCGGTGTCGGGGACGGCGAGGCGCTGATCAAGACCGTCGGTGACCTGGCCCGCGAGGGCGCGGCGCCGGACGTGGTGGTGGCCGACGTACGGATGCCGCCGACCCACACCGACGAAGGTGTCCGCGCGGCGGTCCAGCTGCGGAAGGACCATCCGGGGATCGGCGTGCTCGTGCTGTCGCAGTACGTGGAGGAGCAGTACGCGACCGAACTCCTCGCCGGCAGCAGCCGGGGGGTCGGCTACCTCCTCAAGGACCGGGTGGCCGAGGTCCGGGAGTTCGTGGACGCGGTCGTACGGGTGGCCAGGGGCGGCACCGCGCTGGATCCCGAGGTGGTCGCGCAGCTGCTCGGCCGGAGCCGTAAGCAGGACGTGCTGGTCGGTCTGACCCCGCGGGAGCGCGAGGTCCTGGGCCTGATGGCGGAGGGCCGGACGAACTCGGCGATCGCCAGACAGCTGGTCGTGAGCGACGGCGCGGTGGAGAAGCACGTCAGCAACATCTTCCAGAAACTGGGCCTGTCGCCGAGTGACGGAGATCACCGCAGAGTGCTGGCCGTGCTGACCTACCTCAACTCCTGACGGAGCCGGCCGGTGGGCCGGGTGTCACGGCCGCGGCGCCAGGCGCTGCGGTCATGTGGCGGGCGGGCAGCGGGTCCTAGTCCAAAAGACTGAGTTCGAATCGGCACAGATCAGGATGAACACAAAGCGCCCGGGGGCGGATAAAACATGGCAAATTGCCACAGCGAAGTGTCTCGGAACGACGTCCAGCATGCGAGCGAACCAAGGAAGGCGACCCTTACCGACGTAGGGTGGCGTCCGGGTGTTCCGGTCGCGCCGGTCAGCCACAGCAGCCGCCTCGAAGGAGGTCCAGTTCAGTGACCAGCCAGGTCAGTAGCCCAGCCGAGCAGGCCGACGGGGCTGACGACGCGAGCGAATCCGTCGTCGGCGAACAGCGCATCGTGTCCGAGGCGTCAGATGTGCCGGGCGCGCCCGGTGTGCCCGGTGAGAAGGAAGTCCGCCGTCTGGACCGGGTGATCATCCGTTTCGCGGGTGACTCCGGTGACGGTATGCAGCTGACGGGTGACCGGTTCACTTCGGAGACCGCGTCGTTCGGCAACGACCTGTCGACACTGCCGAACTTCCCCGCCGAGATCCGCGCACCCGCCGGCACGCTGCCCGGCGTCTCCTCGTTCCAGCTGCACTTCGCCGACCACGACATCCTCACTCCCGGCGACGCGCCGAACGTGCTGGTCGCGATGAACCCGGCCGCGCTCAAGGCGAACATCGCCGATGTGCCGCGCGGCGCCGACATCATCGTCAACACCGACGAGTTCACCAAGCGCCCCATGGCGAAGGTCGGCTATCTGACCTCGCCGCTGGAGGACGGGTCGCTGGACGCGTACCAGCTCCACCCCGTCCCGCTGACGACGCTGACGATCGAGGCGCTGAAGGAGTTCGGGCTCTCCCGCAAGGAGGCCGAGCGCTCCAAGAACATGTTCGCGCTGGGTCTGCTGTCGTGGATGTACCACCGCCCCACCGAGGGCACGGAGAACTTCCTGCGGACGAAGTTCGCGAAGAAGCCGAACATCGCCGAGGCCAACGTCGCGGCGTTCCGCGCGGGCTGGAACTTCGGCGAGACGACCGAGGACTTCGCGGTCAGCTACGAGGTCGCCCCCGCCACCACGGCGTTCCCGACCGGCACCTACCGCAACATCTCCGGGAACCTGGCCCTGTCCTACGGGCTGATCGCCGCCGCCCACCAGGCGGATCTGGGGCTCTACCTCGGCTCGTACCCGATCACCCCGGCGTCGGACATCCTCCACGAGCTGTCCCGCCACAAGAACTTCGGCGTCCGCACCTTCCAGGCGGAGGACGAGATCGCCGCCATCGGCGCGGCGCTCGGCGCGGCCTTCGGCGGCTCCCTCGCCGTGACGACGACCTCCGGTCCCGGTGTGGCCCTGAAGTCGGAGACGATCGGTCTGGCGGTGTCGCTGGAGCTGCCCCTGCTGGTGGTGGCGATCCAGCGCGGCGGGCCGTCGACCGGCCTGCCGACCAAGACCGAGCAGGCCGACCTGCTCCAGGCGATGTACGGCCGCAACGGCGAGGCGCCGGTGCCGATCGTCGCCCCGCGCACCCCGGCGGACTGCTTCGACGCGGCCATCGAGGCGGCCCGGATCGCGATCACGTACCGCACACCGGTCTTCCTGCTCTCCGACGGCTACCTCGCCAACGGCTCCGAGCCCTGGCGCATCCCCGAGCCGCACGAACTGCCCGACCTGGGCGTGCAGTTCGCGGCGGGGCCCAACCACCAGCTGGCCGACGGCACGGACGTCTTCTGGCCGTACAAGCGTGACCCGCACACCCTGGCCCGCCCGTGGGCCGTGCCCGGCACCCCCGGTCTCGAACACCGCATCGGCGGCATCGAGAAGCAGGACGGCACGGGCAACATCTCGTACGACCCGGCCAACCACGACTTCATGGTCCGCACCCGCCAGGCCAAGGTCGACGGCATCGAGGTGCCGGACCTCGTCGTGGACGACCCGCACGGCGCGCGCACCCTGGTGCTGGGCTGGGGCTCCACGTACGGCCCGATCACCGCGGCCGTGCGCCGGCTGCGCACCAACGGCCACCCGATCGCGCAGGCGCACCTCCGCCACATCAACCCATTCCCGAGGAATCTGGGCGAGGTGCTGAAGCGTTACGACAAGGTCGTGGTGCCGGAGATGAACCTGGGTCAGCTCGCCACCCTGCTGCGGGCGAAGTACCTCATCGACGCGCACTCCTACAACCAGGTCAACGGCATGCCGTTCAAGGCCGAACAGCTCGCCACGGCTCTCAAGGAGGCCATCGATGCCTGAGGTCAACGAGCTGCTTTCCCTCGTCCCCAAGGCCGAGGCCAAGCAGTCCATGAAGGAGTTCAAGTCCGACCAGGAGGTCCGCTGGTGCCCCGGCTGCGGTGACTACGCCGTGCTGGCCGCCGTCCAGGGCTTCATGCCGGACCTCGGGCTGGCCAAGGAGAACATCGTGTTCGTGTCCGGGATCGGCTGCTCCAGCCGTTTCCCGTACTACATGAACACCTACGGCATGCACTCCATCCACGGACGCGCGCCGGCCATCGCCACCGGGCTCGCCTCCTCGCGCCGTGATCTCTCCGTCTGGGTGGTCACCGGTGACGGCGACGCGCTGTCCATCGGCGGCAACCACCTCATCCACGCGCTGCGGCGCAACGTCAACCTCAAGATCCTGCTGTTCAACAACCGGATCTACGGGCTGACGAAGGGCCAGTACTCGCCCACCTCCGAGGTCGGGAAAATCACCAAGTCGACGCCGATGGGGTCGCTGGACTCGCCCTTCAACCCGGTGTCGCTCGCGATCGGCGCGGAGGCGTCCTTCGTGGCCCGGACCGTCGACTCCGACCGCAAGCACCTCACGAGCGTGCTGCGGCAGGCGGCCGACCACCCGGGCACGGCGCTCGTCGAGATCTACCAGAACTGCAACATCTTCAACGACGGTGCCTTCGAGGCGCTGAAGGACAAGGAGCGGGCCCAGGAGGCGGTGATCCGCCTGGAGCACGGCGAGCCGATTCGGTTCGGTGTCGACAACTCCAAGGGCGTCGTACGGGACCCGGCGACCGGCGACCTCGTCGTCGTCCAGGTGACGGCGGACAACGAGCACCAGATCCTGGTGCACGACGCGCACGCCGCCAGCCCCACCACGGCGTTCGCGCTCTCGCGCCTCGCCGACCCGGACACGCTCCACCAGACGCCGATCGGAGTCCTGCGCAGCGTCCGGCGGCCGGTCTACGACACGCTGATGAACGAGCAGCTCGACACGGCCGTCGAGCGGTACGGCAAGGGCGACCTGTCGCAGCTGCTGGCCGGCAACGACACCTGGACGGTCGTCGGCTGACCCGCCCACCGTCACCCACTGGGGCCCGGATCTCGTCCGCCACGAGATCCGGGCCCCGTCGTTCCGCGGCCCCCTCCCTCCGCGCCCGAAACGGTGTCATGACCGTATGGCGATACGGACATGACAGCCCGGTCCGCCCGGCGCTACCTTCGTCGAACTGATGTGTGCGGTTCGGGAGGGCCAGTGAAGTCGGAAGGCGAGCAGCGGGCGGGGTTGCTGTACGGGATCGGCGCCTACGGCATGTGGGGTCTGGTCCCCCTCTTCTGGCCCCTGCTGAAGCCCGCCGGCGCGGTCGAGATCCTGGCCCACCGGATGGTCTGGTCGCTGGCGGTCGTCGCGATCGCGCTGCTCGTGGTGCGGCGCTGGGCGTGGGTGCGGGAGTTGCTGGCCGAACCGCGCAAGCTCGGCCTGCTCGTGGTCGCCGCCACCGTGATCAGCGTCAACTGGGGCCTGTACATCTGGTCGGTCAACACCGGCCATGTCGTGGAGGCCTCCCTCGGCTACTTCATCAACCCGCTCGTCACCATCGCCATGGGCGTCCTGCTCCTCAAGGAGCGGCTGCGGCCCGCGCAGTGGGCGGCGGTCGGCGTCGGCCTCGCCGCCGTACTGGTCCTGGCGATCGGGTACGGGCAGCCGCCCTGGATCTCGCTCACGCTGGCGTTCTCGTTCGCGACGTACGGCCTGGTGAAGAAGAAGGTCAACATCGGCGGTCTGGAGTCGCTGGCCGCCGAGACGGTGATCCTGTTCGTGCCCGCGCTCGGCTATCTGGTCTGGCTCGGGGTCTCGGGGGACGCCACGTTCGGACCGGAGGGGGCGGGCCACGCCGCGCTGCTGGCGGCCACCGGTGTGGTGACCGCGGTGCCGCTGGTCTGCTTCGGGGCGGCGGCGATACGCGTGCCGCTGTCGACGCTGGGGCTGTTGCAGTATCTGGCGCCCGTCTTCCAGTTCCTGCTGGGCGTCCTCTACTTCCACGAGGCCATGCCGGCCGAGCGGTGGGCCGGCTTCGCGCTCGTGTGGGCGGCGCTGACGATCCTGACGTGGGACGCGCTGCGGACGTCCCGGCGCACGAGGGCGACGGCGGAGGCGCTGCGCCGGGCGGAGGCGGTGTCGAAGGCCGCGGCCGAGGCCGCGATCCGCGCTCAGTCGCCGGACGTGGCCGTCTCACCGGCGGGGGACGTCGCCGTCCCTCCGGCCGGTGCGGAGGCCGGGACCGGGGCGGGGGCGGACACGGGAGCGGGAGCCGGGGCCGCCGGACGGCGCGTCGAGTCGAGCACGTCGGGCGAGTGAGGGCCGCGCGGCTGCCCGCGCCCCGTCCGTGCCCGTCGCCGGGATTCCGGCGTGTTCACGGCGCGCGGGACGGCACGGCCGTTACGACTGGCTCCATGACCTCGCGCACCCTCCACTGGAAACTCGTCTTCGACACGACCGACCCGCACAGCCAGGCGGACTTCTGGGCCGAGGCCCTCGGTTACGTGGTCGAGGACAACAGCCCGCTGATCGAGCGGCTGCTGGGGATCGGAGCCGTACCGATCGAGCAGACGGTCGATTCACACGGCCGCCGGGCCTGGCTCGATCTGACCGCCGTCCGCCATCCGGACGACCCCTTCGACCCGGACACGGGCGAGGGCCTGGGCAGACGCGTCCTCTTCCAGCGCGTACCGGAGGCGAAGGCCGGCAAGAACCGCGTCCACCTCGACGTTCACGCCGGGGACGGCGGGCGGGCGGAGGAGGTGGCGAGGCTGGAGCGGCTGGGCGCGACGGCCCTGTACGAGGCGAACGAGCCCGGCGGCGTGTGGGTGACGATGACGGACCCGGAGGGCAACGAGTTCTGCGTGCAGTAGCCGGGGTCGCCCGACAGCCGTACACGTATCCGGAGTGCGAACACCCGTGTCCGATTCCCGCTCTTGACGCTGGGTCGAGCGCGCCCCGACCATCAGCACGCATCGTGCGCACCACCTTCCGTCAGTCCCCGTACGGAATTCGGAGCCCCCACACATGAAGCTCTGCTCGTTCTCCGTTCCCGCACGCTCCGTCCTCGTCAGCGCGCTCGCGATCGGCGGGCTGCTCGCGTCCACCGCTCCCGCCGCGACGGCGTCACAGGCCGCCGGGAAGGCCACGGCGGCGCCCGCCGCCGTCCTCGCGGCCCCCGACATATCCCTCACCAACGTCAAGGCGCATCTCACCCAGTTCTCCTCGATAGCCGCCGCCAACGGCGGCAACCGCGCCCACGGCCGCCCCGGCTATCTGGCGTCGGTCAACTACGTGAAGGGGAAGCTGGACGCGGCCGGGTTCACCACCGCCGTACAGCAGTTCACCTCCGGCGGGCGCGTCGGCTACAACCTGATAGCCGACTGGCCCGGCGGCGACCCCAACCAGGTCGTGATGGCCGGCGCACACCTCGACTCGGTGACGTCGGGTGCCGGGATCAACGACAACGCGTCCGGCTCCGCCGCCGTACTGGAGACCGCGCTCGCGGTGTCCAGAGCCGGGCTCCAGCCGACGAAGCATCTGCGGTTCGCCTGGTGGGGCGCGGAGGAGCTGGGGCTGGTCGGCTCCCGCTACTACGCGAACAACCTGCCCTCCACCGAGCGCGCGAAGCTCGACGGCTACCTCAACTTCGACATGATCGGCTCGTCGAACGCCGGCTACTTCGTCTACGACGACGACCCGGCCATCGAGCAGACCTTCAAGACCTACTTCGCCGGGCTCGGTGTCCCGACGGAGATCGAGACCGAGGGCGACGGCCGCTCGGACCACGCCTCCTTCAAGAGCATCGGCGTACCGGTCGGCGGGCTGTTCACCGGCGCCGGGCGTACGAAGACCACCGCCCAGGCCCAGAAGTGGGGCGGCACGGCGGGCCAGGCGTTCGACCGCTGCTACCACTCGTCCTGCGACACGACGGCGAGCATCAACGACACGGCGCTGAACCGCAACAGCGACGCCATCGCCTACGCGATCTGGGAGCTGGGGACCTGACGGCCGCTCCCCCGGCCGCCGGCCTCAGGCACTGATGTCCTTCGCCGTGAAACGCGCCCAGGCCGCCGAGCCGAACACGGCCGCGTACACGCCCTGCAGACCGAGATTCCGCAGCACGTCGTCGAGGTAGAACGGCTCGCGGAGCAGATCGGCGAAGGACAGCCAGTAGTGCGGGAAGAGATACGGGTGGATGCCGTGCAGCTGCGGGATCGTGTTGAGGATCTGCACCGTGATCACCAGCCCGACCGTCGTCGCCATGGCCGCGATCCCGCTGTTGGTCAGGGTGGAGACGAACAAGCCGAGCGCCGCCAGGCCGGTCAGTGAGGCGGCGACCACCAGCGCTATCAGCAGGGCCCTGAGCAGCCCGTCCCCGAAGGAGACGCGCGTGCCCGAGATCGTGGTGACCTCGCCGAGCGGGAAGAGCAGCGCCCCCACGATCAGCGCGGAGACCGCGACGGCCACGGTCGCGGCCAGGCAGAAGACCAGCGTCGCCGCGTACTTGGCCAGCAGCAGCCGGGTCCGGCCCGCCGGCGCGACCAGCAGATAGCGCAGGGTGCCGGCGTTCGCCTCGCCCGCGACCGAGTCACCCGCGACGACGCCGACCGCCATCGGGAGGAAGACCGGGAGCGTCGCGGCGAGCGCGGCGAAGACGAGGAACAGCCCGTTGTTGGTGATCTGGGTGAGAAAGGCCGGGCCGCCCTCGCCGCCACCGCCGCCCCCGACCGAACCGCCGTCGCTCGTCTCGATCTTGATGGCGATGCCGATCAGCACCGGTACGGCGGCCAGCACGCCTAGCAGCGCGAGGGTGCGCCAGCGGCGGAAGGTGGTGGTCAGCTCGGAGCGGAGCAGCCCGAACGTCCAGAGGGGCGATACGGCGCGAGCCGGGGCGCCGTCCGTGCCCGGACCCGCGCCCGCCCCCGTCGCGGCGAGCCCCGTGCCCGGGCCGGTGGCCGCCGCGCCCGTACCGGTCGTACCCGTATCCGTGCCCGGACCCGCGCTCGCGCCCGTGTCCGTGTTCTCAGCCCGCGACATCGAATCCCTCCCCGGTCAGCGCCACGAACGCGTCCTCCAGCGACGCCCGCTCGACCCCGAAGGCCCGTACGCGCACCCCCGCCCGTACCAGCCCCGCGTTCAGCTCCGCCGGGTCGGCCTGCTCCCCCTCGCCGGACACCGGCGGCTCCCCGGTCACCCGGTCCCCCGCCACGGTCACATCGGTGACCCCCAGCTCCTTCAGCACCCGCGCCGCGTCCGCCGGATCCGGCGTCGTGACCGCCAGCCGCCCCCGGGTGCCCGCCGCCAGCTCGGCGACCGTCCCCTGGGTCAGCAGCCGCCCGCGCGCCATCACGGCCGCGTGCGTGCACACCTGCTCGATCTCGTCCAGCAGGTGCGAGGAGAGGAAGACCGTCGTGCCGTCCCCCGCAAGCTCCCGCACCAGCGCCCTGATCTCCCGCATGCCCTGCGGGTCGAGCCCGTTCGTCGGCTCGTCGAGCACCAGGAGCCTGCGCGGCTGGAGCAGCGCGGCCGCCAGCGCGAGCCGCTGTTTCATGCCCAGCGAGTACGCCTTCGCCCTCTTGCCGCCCGCCGCCGTGAGCCCGACCCGTTCCAGGGCCCCGGCCACCCGGGCCCGCCGGGTGCGCGGATCGGCGGTCGGGTCGGCGGAGTCGTACCGCAGGAGATTGTCGCGCCCGTTCAAGTACCCGTAGAGCGCGGGCCCTTCGATCAACGCGCCCACCTGCGGCAGCACTGCGCCGGCGGCGCGCGGCATGGCGCGGCCGAGGACCGACGCGGTGCCCGCGGTCGGTTCGATCAGGCCCATCAGCATGCGGATGGTGGTGGTCTTGCCGGACCCGTTGGGTCCGAGGAAGCCGAAGACGCTGCCGGCGGGCACGGTGAGGTCGAGGCGGTCGACCGCGAGCTGCCCGCCCCGGTAGCGCTTGCTGAGCCCGCGTGTCTCTATGACGACGGTCATCCCGCGCCCATCCCTTCTCCCCGTCCCGTGCCCGGCCCGTCCCGTCCGCCGTGCCGGCCGGGCGGTGGCGGACAGCGGTCCGCCCCGCCGTACGGAGCGTACGACGGGGCGGGCCAGCGGTGTGCGGTGGCGGGGGGGGGGGGGGGGGGGGGGGGGGGGGGGGGGGGGGGGGGGGGGGGGGGGGGGGGGGGGGCGGGGGGGGGGGGGGGGGGGGGGAGGCCGGAGGTATTCTCCTCCCCC
>NZ_JBVJNN010000003.1:38608-43012 GCF_055583685.1 Streptomyces sp. NPDC104581 | reverse complement strand
CCTTCTCGTGCTCTTCCTTCTGCCTGGGTGGTGGGGGTGTGGGGGGCCTCTCGCTCACCCCCGTCGGGGGGAGGGCGAGGGGGGGGGGGCGGGTGGTGTTGGTCTCCCCCCCCCCTTTTCCCCTTCCCCCCCCGCGGCTCGCGCTACTTCGCCTCGTCGGCGACCTTCACCAGCGCGTCCTTGGTGACCGCGCCGACGTAGACCTTGCCGTCGTCCGTCATCAGGGCGTTCACCAGGCGCGTCTTGAAGACCGTGCCCGAACCGAACTTCCCCTCGACCTTGTCGCCGAGCGCGTCCATGAACTGCCGCGCCTGGGCCGGCGCGTCCTCGGACACGGCACCGGCCGGGCCCTTGCCGCCCGTGTCGAACCGGACCACCGAGGTCCAGCCCTCACCGATGACGTCCGGCTCGGAGCCGAGCCCCCCGGCGCCCTTGGGCGCCTTGTGGGCCTCGTCCCTGCCGCCGGCCCCCGACTCGTCGGCCTCCGTCACCTTCGCGCCCTTGGGAGGCGAGAAGTCGAACGTGGACGCGGCGGGCTTCGAGAAGTCGACCTTGGTGAAGCCGACGTCGATCACCGCTTTGCCGCCGCTGCTGGGCAGGAGGGTGAATTTCAGCGGCGTACCGGTCCCGGAGTCGACGGCGACCTTGATCGAGCCGACCGTCGAGCCGTCCTGCTTGGGCTTGATCACCAGCTGGTAGGCGTCACGGCCCGCGATCCGCGCCGTGCCGTCCACGGTGACCGAGGTGGTGTCGCCCGCGGCCTTCAGCGCCTCCCGCGCGAAGTCCTGGGGCGTGGCGGGCAGGTTCTCGGGAGCGGCCCCGTCCTTGCCGTCCCCGTCCTTGCCGTCCCCGCCCTTGGCCGGGCCCTCGCCCGAACCCTTCGCACCGGCGGGCGCCTTGGCGTGGTACGCCTCGTTGGACGCGCTGTCGTACGCCCACACCTCGCCGCCGTTGTGGATCAGGCTGTACTCGGCGGCGCTGTCGAGGATCGACACCCGCTGCTTGTCGGGTCCGTCGGCGGCGACCCGCAGGGTGTGCTCGCCGGAGGCCAGCTCCATCATCCTGCCGGTCGGCTCGGCCGCCGAACCGCCCTCCTCGCCGCCCTCGGGGCCGCCCTTCGGCGCGAACGCCCCCGCGGTGGCGCCGCCGAGGCCGCCGATGGCCGGGATGCCGAGGTCCGTCTTGACCTTGACCGTGCCGGACAGCTGCTCGGTGTCGGACGCCGCGATCTTCTCGATCAGCTCCTGCGCGCTGATCCCGGGCAGGTCGGGATCGCCCGCCGCGGCGAGCGCGGGGACGAGGCCGATGGTCGCCGCGGCCACTCCGGCCACCGCCACCGGAACCACATAGCGCGCCGCTCTGCGCCTGCCCGCCGGGAGCTCCCCGGCATCGCCGTTCCCGCCGGTGATCTGTGCGCTGTCGTTCGGTGCCATGTGTGCCCTACCTCCGTGGTCGGCGGCTTCCGTCCTCTTCACTCGTCCACCCCTTGCCGCCATTCTCACTCGAATTGGTCCGGGGTGGTGCTCTCCATAAGACCAAATCGGCTAATGGGAAGCGTCAACCCGCGGGCGCAACCTGACGTACTGCTACGGGATGACAGGGGAAGCGGCCACCTCCCCCATCCAGTAGGGGACGGGGGTTCAACAGGCCGGGGACACGGACCCGGTCGGGTGACCGAGCGCCGGACGGTGCGTCAACAGGCGTACTCAGCCCGCCCGGTGGACCACCGCGTCGCAGAGCTCCAGCAGCGCGGACTTCGCGTAGCACTCGGGCAGCGGGGTGAGCGCCGCACGGGCCTCCTGGGCGTACCGGACGGTGTCCCGCCGTGCCTGCTCCAGCGCCGGGTGGGCGCGCAGCCCGACCAGCGCCTCCGCGTGCCGGGCGTCGTCCGTCAGGTCGCCGTCCAGCAGCTCGACCAGCGCCAGGTCCTCCGGACGGCCGTGCGTCCGCGCCTGTTCGCGCAGCAGCAGCACCGGCAGCGTGGGGATGCCCTCGCGCAGATCGGTGCCGGGGGTCTTGCCGGACTCGTGGGAGTCGCTGGCGATGTCCAGGACGTCGTCGGCGAGCTGGAAGGCGACACCGAGCCGCTCGCCGTACTGGGTGAGGATGTCGGTGACCGTCTCGTCGGCGCCGGACGTCAGCGCGCCGAAGCGGCCCGACACGGCGAACAGTGCTCCGGTCTTGCCGGCGAGCACGTCGAGGTAGTGGCTGACGGGGTCGCGCCCGTCGCGCGGCCCGGCCGTCTCCAGGATCTGGCCCGTGACCAGCCGTTCGAACGCCTCGGCCTGGATCCGTACGGCCTCCGGCCCGAGGTCCGCCAGGATGTGCGAGGCGCGGGCGAAGAGGAAGTCGCCGGTGAGGACCGCGACGGAGTTGCCCCAGCGGCTGTTGGCGCTGTCCACACCCCGGCGTACGTCCGCCTCGTCCATCACGTCGTCGTGGTAGAGCGTCGCCAGATGGGTCAGCTCGACGACGACGGCCGCCGGCACGATCCCGGGGGCGTACGGGTCGCCGAACTGGGCGGCCAGCATCACGACCAGCGGCCGGAACCGCTTGCCGCCGGCGCGCACCAGGTGCTGCGCGGCTTCCGTGATGAAGGGGACCTCGCTCTTGGTGGCTTCGAGGAGACCCGCCTCCACGGCCGACAATCCGTTCAGGACATCGGCTTCAAGAGCCGGGTCCCGCACGCTCAACCCGAACGGCCCGACGACGGTCACGAGGGGTACTCCTGTCTGCTGACGATCACATGGATTGTCGATGTGTCGCTGCTGTCATTCAAGTCAGCGTATCCGGTCGGGTTTCGATCACCGTGGGCGCCTTCCCGGCTCCACCCGTATGTTCGTGATCAGTAAATACGACGGGAAGTGACCCCGTTTGTCCGCACCTCGCGCCCGTTCGGGCTACCGCCGGTACGGTCCCCCAACACCCCACCGTACTCAGGTCCTTTCGGTCATTGCGCGCTTTTCATCACTGCCGTCACGGGGCACCACCGACGTAACGTGTCCAGCATCGATCCGGAAAGCGAGGCAGCACCGATGCCCGAGCAGAGCCCGCTCGAACTGGCCGAGGGCGATCCCTTCGGCCCGCACAACCTCCCGTACGGCGTCTTCACCACGGCCGACCAGCCCGAACGGCGCCGTCTCGGGGTCCGCGTCGGCGGCCATGTGCTCGACGCCGGAGCCGCCGCGCACGCGCTGGGCTCCCCGTACGCCGCGCTGCTGGACCGGCCCGGCCTCAACCCGCTGATGGCCGCCGGACGCACGACCTGGCGCGATGTGCGCCGGGCGCTCACCGCCTGGGTCACGGTGCCCGCCCACCGGGCGGACATAGAGCCGCTGCTGCACCCGCTCGGTTCGGTCACGATGCACCTCCCGTACGAGGTCGCCGACTGGGTGGACTTCTACGCCAGCGAGCACCACGCCACCAACCTGGGCCGGATCTTCCGGCCCGACGGCGAGCCCCTGACACCGAACTGGAAGCATCTGCCGATCGGTTACCACGGCCGCGCCGGCACGGTCGTCGTCTCGGGGACGGACGTGGTGCGCCCGTCCGGGCAGCGCAAGGGACCCGCGGACCCCGCTCCGGTCTTCGGCCCCTCGGTGAAGCTCGACATCGAGACGGAGGTCGGCTTCGTCGTGGGCGTCCCCTCCGCGATGGGCACCCCCGTGGCACTGTCGGCCTTCGACGACCACGTCTTCGGGCTCTGTCTGCTCAACGACTGGTCGGCGCGTGACATCCAGGGCTGGGAGAACGTGCCGCTGGGCCCGTTCCTCGGCAAGTCCTTCGCCACCTCCGTGTCGGCCTGGGTGACGCCCCTGGAGGCCCTGGACGCCGCGCGGGTCTCTCCCCCGCCCCGTACCCACCCCTTGCTGCCGTATCTCGACGACGCGGACGAGGAGCTGCCCGGCGGCTTCGACCTGCGGATCACGGTTTCCCTCAACGGTCAGGTGCTCTCCGAGCCGCCCTTCGCGGGCATGTACTGGACCGCGGCGCAGCAGCTCGCCCATATGACGGTGAACGGCGCCTCGCTCCGTACGGGCGACCTGTACGGCTCCGGCACGGTCAGCGGCCCCGAGCGTCACCAGCGCGGCTCCCTCATCGAGCTGACCTGGAACGGCACGGAGCCCGTCGAACTGCCCGACGGCAAGCGGACGTTCCTGGAGGACGGCGACGAGGTCACGATGACCGCCTGGGCCCCGGGCCCGGACGGCACACGGGTGGGCCTCGGCGAGGTGACGGGCCGGATCACCGCCGGGTGAGGGCCCGCCGGGCGGCGCGCCGCCCCCGCGGGCCCGGGGGGGGGGGGGGGGGGGGGGGGAGAGGGGGGGGGGGGGGGGGGGGGGGGTGGGGGGGGGGGGGGGGGAGGGGGAAAGCGAAGGGGAGGTGGTGCCGGGCGTCGCGCCC
>NZ_JBVJNN010000003.1:0-38598 GCF_055583685.1 Streptomyces sp. NPDC104581 | reverse complement strand
GCCCCCCTCCCCCCCCTCCCCCGCCGCGCCCCCCCGTCTCCCCCCCTCCCGCGCCCCCCCCCCCCCCCCGCCCCGTACCCGTACGGAACGGCTCCCGCCGTCTACCGCACGAAGACGCCCGCCTGGCTCGCCAGATCCAGGAAGTACTGCGGCGCGACGCCCAGCACCACCGTGACGGCCACGCCCACCCCGATCGTGGTGATCGTCAGCGGTGAGGGCACGGCGACCGTGGGGCCGTCCGCCTTCGGCTCGCTGAAGAACATCAGCACGATGACCCGGATGTAGAAGAACGCGGCGATCGCGGACGAGATCACACCGACCACGACCAGCGCCCCGGCGCCCCCGTCGGCCGCCGCCTTGAAGACGGCGAACTTCCCGGAGAAGCCCGAGGTCAGCGGGATGCCGGCGAAGGCCAGCAGGAAGACCGCGAAGACCGCGGCCACCAGTGGCGAACGCCGTCCCAGCCCGGCCCACTTGGACAGGTGCGTCGCCTCGCCGCCCGCGTCGCGCACCAGTGTCACGACGGCGAACGCGCCGACCGTGACGAAGGAGTACGCCGCCAGGTAGAAGAGGACGGAGGAGATGCCCTGGTCCGTCATGGCGATGACACCGGCCAGGATGAAGCCGGCGTGCGCGATCGACGAGTACGCCAGGAGGCGCTTGATGTCGGTCTGGGTGATGGCGACGATCGCACCGAACAGCATGGTCAGGATCGCGACGCCGAACATCACCGGCCGCCAGTCCCAGCGCAGGCCGGGCAGCACCACGTAGAGCAGCCGCAGCAGGGCGCCGAACGCCGCCACCTTCGTCGCGGCGGCCATGAAGCCGGTGATCGGTGTGGGCGCGCCCTGGTAGACGTCCGGGGTCCACATGTGGAACGGCACCGCGCCGACCTTGAAGAGCAGACCCATCAGGATCATGGCGCCGCCGATGAGCAGCAGCGCGTCGTTGCCCATCGTCTGGGCGAGGACCGGGTCGACGGTGGTGACCGAGCCGTCCACGACGGCGGCGATGCGCGCGTACGACACCGAGCCCGCGTAGCCGTACAGCAGGGCGACACCGAAGAGCAGGAACGCCGAGGAGAAGGCGCCGAGCAGGAAGTACTTCACCGCGGCCTCCTGCGACATCAGCCGCTTGCGGCGGGCCAGCGCGCACAGGAGGTAGAGCGGGAGGGAGAAGACCTCCAGCGCGATGAAGAGCGTCAGCAGGTCGTTGGCGGCCGGGAAGACCAGCATGCCGGCCACCGCGAACATCGCGATCGGGAAGATCTCGGTGGTGGTGAAGCCCGCCTTGACGGCCGCCTTCTCGCCCTCGCTGCCGGGCACCGAGCCACCCTGGGCGGCGAACGAGTCGATCCGGTTGCCGTGGCTCGCCGGGTCGAGCCGGCGCTCGGCGAAGGTGAACACGGCCACGATCGCCGTGAGCAGGACGACTCCCTGGAGGAACAGCGCGGGGCCGTCCACCGCGATCGCGCCCATGGCGGCGAGGTGCGCCTTGGTGCTGCCGTATCCGCCCGCCGCGAGGGCGACCACCGCGGCGAACGCGGCGGCCAGGGCGACGACCGAGAGGAAGAGCTGCGCGTAGTACCGCCCCTTCCTCGGGACGAATGCCTCAAGGAGGATGCCCACGACGGCGGCGCCCAGCACGATCAGCACGGGGGCCAGTTGCGCGTATTCGATCTTGGGGGCCTGGATCTTGTCGATCCCCTGGGCCGCCGTCGTCGTCCACAGGCTGTGGACAGCTGTCGCACTCACGGGGCTGCCTCCACCTCGGGCTTGGGGTCGGACTTCTGTACGTCACTCATGGTGTGCTCCACCGCCGGATTCACGATGTCGGTCAGTGGCTTCGGGTAGACGCCCAGGAAGAGGAGGAGCGCGATCAGCGGGGTGACGACCGCCAGCTCCCGGAGCTTCAGGTCCGGCATGCCGCGGACCGACTCGTTCACCGGGCCCGTCATCGTGCGCTGGTAGAGGACCAGCACATACAGCGCGGCGAGCACGATGCCCACGGTCGCGATGATGCCGATCACCGGATACACGCTGAACGTGCCGACCAGGACCAGGAATTCACTCACGAACGGGGCGAGCCCCGGCAGCGAGAGTGTCGCGAGACCACCGATCAGGAACGTGCCGGCCAGGACCGGCGCGACCTTCTGCACCCCGCCGTAGTCCGAGATGAGCCGCGAACCGCGCCGCGTGATCAGGAAGCCCGCGACCAGCAGCAGCGCCGCCGTCGAGATGCCGTGGTTGATCATGTAGAGCGTCGCGCCCGACTGGCCCTGGCTGGTCATCGCGAAGATGCCCATGATGATGAAGCCGAAGTGCGAGATCGACGCGTACGCGATCAGCCGCTTGATGTCGCGCTGGCCGACCGCGAGCAGCGCCCCGTACACGATGCTGATCAGCGCCAGCACCAGCACCACGGGGGTGGCCCACTTGGACGCCTCCGGGAAGAGCTGGAGGCAGAAGCGCAGCATCGCGAACGTGCCGACCTTGTCGACCACCGCGGTGATCAGGACGGCGACGGGCGCGGTGGCCTCGCCCATGGCGTTCGGCAGCCAGGTGTGCACCGGCCACAGCGGCGCCTTGACGGCGAAGGCGAGGAAGAAGCCCAGGAAGAGCCACCGCTCCATGCCCGTCGACATGTCCAGCGTGCCGTTGGCCCTGGCCTCGGCGATCTCCGTCAGCGAGAAGGTCCCCGCCGAGACGAACAGACCGATGACGGCGGCGAGCATGATCAGGCCGCCGGCCAGGTTGTAGAGGAGGAACTTCACGGCCGCGTACGACCGCTGGGTGGCTCCGGCCTCGTCGCCGCCCGCGTGGGCCCGGTCCCCGAAGCCGCCGATGAGGAAGTACACCGGGATGAGCATGGCTTCGAACAGGATGTAGAAGAGGAAGACGTCGGTGGCCTCGAAGGAGAGGATCACCATCGCCTCGACCATCAGGATCAGGGCGAAGAAGCCCTGCGTCGGCCGCCAGCGCGAACTCTTCGTCTCGACGGGGTCGGCGTCGTGCCAGCCCGCGAGGATGACGAAGGGGATCAGCAGGGCGGTGAGCGCCAGCAGCGACACACCGATGCCGTCGACACCCAGTTCGTACCGGACCCCGAAGTCGGAGATCCAGTCATGGGACTCGGTGAGCTGGTAGCGGTCGCCACCGGGATCGAAACGGACCAGCGCGATCACCGCCAGCACGAGCGTGGCGAGCGAGAAGGTCAGCGCGATCCACTTGGCGGCGGTGCGCCTGGCGGCCGGGACGGCCGCCGTGACGATCGCGCCGATCGCCGGGACGGCGGCAGTCGCCGTCAGAAGGGGGAACGACATCTGATTACACCGCCCTCATCAACAGGGTCGCGGCGATGAGCACTGCCGTACCTCCGAACATCGAGACCGCGTAGGAGCGGGCGTAGCCGTTCTGCAGCTTGCGCAGCCGGCCCGAGAGCCCGCCGAACGACGCCGCCGTGCCGTTGACGACACCGTCGACCAGGGTGTGGTCGACGTACACGAGCGAGCGGGTGAGGTGCTCGCCGCCGCGGACCAGGACCACGTGGTTGAAGTCGTCCTGGAGGAGATCGCGGCGGGCGGCGCGGGTGAGCAGCGAGCCGCGGGGCGCGGTGACGGGCACCGGCTTGCGGCCGTACTGGAGATACGCGACGCCGACACCGATGAGCAGCACCACGACCGTGGACGCGGTGACGGCCGCCGCGCTGATCGGCGGGTGGCCGTGCTCGAACTGGGTGACCGGCTCCAGCCACTTCACGAACGACTCGTTGAGCGAGAAGAGACCGCCCGCGAAGACCGAGCCGAAGGCGAGGACGATCATCGGGATCGTCATCGACTTGGGCGACTCGTGCGGGTGCGGCTCGTTGCCCTGGGCGTCGGGCTGCCAGCGCTTCTCACCGAAGAAGGTCAGCAGCATCACGCGCGTCATGTAGTACGCGGTGAGGGCCGCGCCCAGCAGGGTGACGGCGCCGAGGATCCAGCCCTCGGTGCCTCCCTTGGCGAACGCAGCCTCGATGATCTTGTCCTTGGACCAGAAGCCGGAGAGACCCGGGAAGCCGATGATCGCGAGATAGCCGAGGCCGAAGGTGACGAAGGTGACCGGCATGTACTTGCGCAGACCGCCGTACTTCCGCATGTCGACCTCGTCGTTCATGCCGTGCATGACCGAGCCGGCGCCGAGGAACAGCCCCGCCTTGAAGAAGCCGTGCGTCACCAGGTGCATGATCGCGAAGACGTAGCCGATGGGGCCGAGGCCCGCGGCCAGGATCATGTAGCCGATCTGGGACATCGTCGAGCCGGCGAGGGCCTTCTTGATGTCGTCCTTCGCGCAACCGACGATCGCACCGAACAGGAGCGTGACCGCTCCGACGATCACGACCACCAGCTGGGCGTCCGGCGAGGCGTTGAAGATCGCGCCGGACCGGGTGATCAGATACACGCCCGCCGTCACCATCGTCGCCGCGTGGATGAGGGCCGAGACCGGGGTCGGGCCCTCCATCGCGTCGCCGAGCCAGGACTGGAGCGGCACCTGGGCCGACTTGCCGCAGGCGGCGAGCAGCAGCATCAGGCCGATGCCCGTCAGCGTCCCGCCGCTCGCCTCACCGGTGGACTCCAGGACCGGTCCGAAGGCGAACGTGCCGAAGGTGGTGAACATCAGCATGATCGCGATCGACAGGCCCATGTCGCCGACGCGGTTGACCAGGAACGCCTTCTTGGCCGCCGTCGCCGCGCTGGGCTTGTGCTGCCAGAAACCGATGAGCAGGTACGACGCGAGGCCGACGCCCTCCCAGCCGAAGTACAGCAGGAGGTAGTTGTCCGCGAGGACGAGCAGCAGCATCGCGGCGAGGAACAGGTTCAGATAGCCGAAGAAGCGGCGGCGCCGCTCGTCGTGCTCCATGTACCCGATGGAGTAGATGTGGATCAGGGTGCCGACACCGGTGATCAGCAGGACGAACGTCATCGACAACTGGTCGAGCTGGAAGGCGACGTCCGCCTGGAAGCTCTCGACGGGCACCCAGCTGAACAGGTGCTGGTGCAGGGCGCGGTCCTCGCCGCTCCTGCCCAGCATGTCGGCGAAGAGCACGACGGCGATCACGAAGGAGCCGGCCGCCAGCAGTGTGCCGAGGACATGTCCGACCCGGTCGAGGCGTCGGCCGCCGCACAGCAGAAGACCCGCTCCGAGCAGAGGCGCCGCGATGAGCAGCGCAATCAGATTCTCCACGATTCAGCGACCCCTCAGAGCTTCATCAGGCTGGCGTCGTCGACCGAGGCCGAGTGGCGCGAACGGAACAGCGACACGATGATCGCGAGCCCGACGACGACTTCCGCGGCGGCGACGACCATCGTGAAGAAGGCGATGATCTGGCCGTCCAGATTGCCGTGCATCCGGGAGAAGGCGACGAACGCGAGGTTGCACGCGTTGAGCATCAGCTCGACGCACATGAAGACGACGATCGCGTTGCGCCGGATCAGCACCCCGACCGCACCGATGGTGAACAGCAGGGCGGCGAGATAGAGGTAGTTGGCCGGGTTCATTTGGTGACGCCCTCCTCGCGGTCCTCGCGGCTCCGCAGCTCCTCGCGGCCGAGGCGCTCCGTAGAGCGCTGTTCCAGCGCCCTGAGATCGGCGATGGCCTCACCGGACACGTCGCGGACCTGGCCGCGGTCCTTGAGGGTCTTGCTGACCGTCAGGTCGGACGTGGTGCCGTCGGGCAGCAGTCCGGCGATGTCCACCGCGTTGTGCCGGGCGTAGACACCCGGTGCCGGCAGCGGCGGCAGGTGCTTGCTCCGGATCCGCTGCTCGGACATCTCCCGCTGGGTCAGGGCCCGTTCGGTGCGCTCGCGGTGCGTGAGCACCATCGCGCCGACGGAGGCCGTGATCAGCAGCGCGCCGGTGATCTCGAAGGCGAACACGTACTTGGTGAAGATCAGGGCGGCGAGGCCCTCGACGTTCCCGCCGGCGTTGGCGACGCCGAGTCCGGTGGAGGCCGTCATCGACGCGTTGCCGATGCCGGCGATCAGCAGGACACCGAAGCCGAGCCCGCACAGGGCGGCCCACCAGCGCTGGCCCTTGATCGTCTCCGTGAGGGAGTCGGCGGCGGTGACGCCGACGAGCATGACCACGAAGAGGAACAGCATCATGATCGCGCCGGTGTAGACGACGATCTGGACGATGCCCAGGAAGTACGCCCCGTTGGCCAGGTAGAAGACCGCCAGGATGATCATGGTCCCGGCGAGACAGAGCGCGCTGTGCACGGCCCGCCTCATCAGGATGGTGCAGAGCGCGCCGATCACGGCGACGGTGCCGAGGATCCAGAACTGGACGGCTTCGCCGGTCGAGGTGAGGGAAGCGGCGAGCGTGTTCATCCGCCGATCACCTTCTTCGAGGCCGGCTCGTCCTCGCCGAAGTCGGAGGCGCCCTCCTGCGGGCGCTCGCCCTTGGTGAAGGCGACCTGCCTGACCGTGCCGGGAGCGGCCTCGGTCACCAGGCCCCGGTAGTAGTCCTGTTCGTCCGTGCCGGGGAAGATCGAATGCGGTGACTCGACCATGCCCTCCTCCAGACCGGCGAGGAGCTGCTCCTTGGTGTAGATGAGGTTCTCGCGCGAACTGTCGGCCAGCTCGAACTCGTTGGTCATCGTGAGCGCGCGGGTGGGGCACGCCTCGATGCACAGTCCGCAGAGAATGCAGCGGGCGTAGTTGATCTGATAGACGCGGCCGTAACGCTCACCCGGGGAGTAGCGCTCCTCCTCGGTGTTGTCCGCGCCCTCCACGTAGATCGCGTCCGCCGGGCAGGCCCAGGCGCACAGCTCGCAGCCGATGCACTTCTCCAGGCCGTCCGGATGACGGTTCAGCTGATGGCGGCCGTGGAAGCGCGGCGCCGTCACCTTCTGCGTCTCCGGATACTGCTCGGTCAGCCGCTTCTTGAACATGGCCTTGAAGGTCACGCCGAAGCCGGCGACCGGATTCAGCCGGCGCGCGCCGGGGTCTTCCCCCGTCGAACCCTTGGAAGCGTTGTCAGGCACCGTCAGCCTCCTTTCCGTCACTCTCAGTATTGACCCCGCCACTGACAATCAGTTCGCGCTCACCGCGTGAGCGTCGGCGCGGTACGGGCGGCAGGGTCTGCCCCGGCAGCGGAGGCACCGGGAAGCCACCGGCCATCGGATCGAAGGCGGGCGGTGGTGGTTCGGCCGCGGCCGCGGCCTTCTCCTTCTTGTCGCGGAAGATGTCGGCGACGAAGGAGAGCAGCAGGATCGCGATGACGGCCGAGGCGACGTAGAGGACGATGTCCTGGAAGTCGTAGTTCTCGTTCCGCAGCGCGCGCACGGTCGCCACCAGCATCAGCCAGACGACCGAGACCGGGATCAGGACCTTCCAGCCGAGCTTCATCAGCTGGTCGTAGCGCACACGCGGCAGCGTGCCGCGCAGCCAGATGAAGAAGAACAGCAGCAGCTGGACCTTGAGGACGAACCAGAGCATCGGCCACCAGCCGTGGTTCGCACCCTCCCAGAACGTGGAGACGGGGTACGGGGCCCGCCAGCCGCCCAGGAAGAGCGTGACGGAGACGGCGGAGACGGTGACCATGTTGACGTACTCGGCCAGCATGAACAGCGCGAACTTGATCGACGAGTACTCGGTGTTGAAGCCGCCGACCAGGTCGCCCTCGGACTCGGGCATGTCGAACGGCGCGCGGTTGGTCTCGCCGACCATCGTGACGATGTAGATGATGAAGGAGACCGGCAGCAGGATGATGTACCACCGGTCGGCCTGCGCCTCGACGATCGCCGAGGTCGACATCGTCCCGGAGTAGAGGAACACCGAGGCGAAGGCCGCGCCCATGGCGATCTCGTACGAGATCATCTGCGCGCACGAGCGCAGGCCGCCGAGCAGCGGGTACGTCGATCCGGACGACCAGCCGGCGAGGACGATGCCGTAGATGCCGACCGAGGCGACCGCGAGGATGTAGAGCATCGCGATCGGCAGGTCGGTCAGCTGCATCGTCGTGCGGTGGCCGAAGATCGAGACCTCGTTGCCCGCGGGGCCGAAGGGGATCACGGCGATCGCCATGAAGGCGGGCACCGCGGCGATGATCGGCGCCAGGACGTAGACGACCTTGTCGGCCCGCTTGACGACGACGTCTTCCTTCAGCATCAGCTTGATGCCGTCGGCGAGCGACTGGAGCATGCCCCAGGGGCCGTGCCGGTTGGGCCCGATGCGCCGCTGCATCCAGGCGACGACCTTGCGCTCCCAGACGATGGCGACCAGCACGGTCACCATCAGGAACGCGAAGCAGAAGACGGCCTTGATGGCCACCAGCCACCAGGGGTCGGTGCCGAACATCGAGAGGTCCTCGGCGGCGAGGACGCTCTGCGCGGGGGCCGCGCCGAGTCGGTCGAGGGCGGTCATGCGCGCACCTCCGGTGCGTCGGACTCCGGGGCTCCGGCCGGGGCCGGTGCCCCGGCGGGGCCGATCCGGACAAGCGTGCCGGGACGGGACCCGGTGTCGGCGAGGACGCCGCCGCCCGTCGAGTTCAGCGGCAGCCAGACGACCTTGTCGGGCATCTCGGTGACGCTGAGCGGCAGTTCGACGGTGCCCGCGGGTCCGGTGACGGCGAGGACGTCGCCGTCCTTGACGCCGGTCTCGGCCGCCGTGGTGGCGGAGAGCCGGGCGACGGCCGCGTGGCGGGTGCCCGCCAGCGCCTCGTCGCCGTCCTGGAGCCGGCCCTGGTCGAGCAGCAGCCGGTGACCGGCGAGCAGTGCCTCGCCCGCGCCCGGACGGGGCAGCGGCCGGGAGGACTCGACGGGCGGTTCGGCGCGCGGGCCGTCCCAGGTGCCGAGCCGCTCCATCTCGGCGCGTACGGCCTTCAGGCTCGGCAGCGCGAACGGGATGTCCATGGCGTCGGCGAGCATGTGCAGCACCCGCGCGTCGTCCGTGGCCAGCCTGCGGGTCATCTGCTCGGGCTTGAGCGCCGCCTCGAACAGCCGCGCCCTGCCCTCCCAGTTGAGGAAGGTGCCGCCCTTCTCGGCGACGGCGGCGACCGGGAAGACGACGTCGGCGTGGTCGGTGACCTCGCTGGGACGCAGCTCCAGCGACACGACGAAGCCGGCGGCGGCGAGCGCCTCACGCGCGCGTGCCGGGTCCGGCAGGTCGGCGACCTCCACGCCCGCGACGACCAGCGCGCCGAGTTCGCCGGTCGCGGCGGCCTCGACGATCTGGCCGGTGTCCCGGCCGTGGCGGTGCGGCAGTTCGCGTACGCGCCAGACCTCGGCGGTCTCCTCACGGGCCCGCGGGTCCGTGGCGGGACGGCCGCCGGGCAGCAGCGTCGGCAGCGCGCCGGCCTCGACGGCGCCGCGCTCACCAGCCCTGCGCGGGACCCAGACGAGCCGGGCACCGGTCGCGGTGGCGGCCCTGGCTGCGGCGGTGAGCCCGCCGGGCACGGCCGCGAGCCGCTCGCCGGCGACGATCACGGCGCCGCTCTCGCGCAGGGCCTCGGCGGCGCGGGTGCCCGCGCCTTCGAGACCGGTCTGCGAGGCCAGCGCGTCGAGCCACTCGGTCTCGGTGCCGGGCGCGGCCGGCAGCAGGGTGCCGCCCGCCTTCCTGAGACCGGGAGTGACGTGCGTGGCGAGGGAGAAGCTGCGCTGGCCGTGCTTGCGGTGGGCCTTGCGCATCCTCAGGAAGAGGCCGGGCGCCTCCTCCTCGGACTCGAACCCGACGAGCAGGACGGCCGGGGCCTTCTCCAGCGTCGTGTTGGTGATCCCCTTGCCGTCCAGGTCGAGGCCGTGGCCGGCGACGTGGGCGGCGAGGAACTCGGCCTCCTCGGCGCTGTGCACGCGCGCGCGGAAGTCGATGTCGTTGGTGTCGAGCGCGACCCGGGCGAACTTGGCGTACGCGTAGGAGTCCTCGACGGTCAGCCGGCCGCCGGTCAGGACGGCGGCCCGGCCGCGGGCGGCGGCGAGACCGTTCGCGGCGGCCTCAAGTGCCTCCGGCCAGCTCGCCGGTGCCAGCTCGCCGTCCTCGCCCCGTACGAGCGGGGTGGTGAGCCGGTCGGGGCGCTGCGCGTAGCGGAAGCCGAACCGCCCCTTGTCGCAGATCCACTCCTCGTTGACCTCGGGGTCGTCGGCGGCCATGCGCCGCATGACCTTGCCGCGCCGGTGGTCGGTGCGGGTGGCGCAGCCGCCCGCGCAGTGCTCGCACACGCTCGGCGAGGAGACCAGGTCGAACGGGCGGGAGCGGAAGCGGTACGCCGCCGAGGTCAGCGCGCCGACCGGGCAGATCTGGATGGTGTTGCCGGAGAAGTACGACTCGAACGGGTCGCCCACGCCGATGCCGACCTGCTGGAGCGCGCCGCGCTCCAGGAACTCGATCACCGGGTCGCCGGCGACCTGGTTGGAGAAGCGGGTGCAGCGGGCGCAGAGCACGCAGCGCTCGCGGTCGAGGAGCACCTGGGTGGAGATGGGTACGGGCTTCTCGAAGGTCCGCTTCTTGCCGTCGAACCGGGTGTCGGCCTGGCCGGCGCTCATGGCCTGGTTCTGGAGCGGGCACTCGCCGCCCTTGTCGCAGACCGGGCAGTCCAGCGGGTGGTTGATGAGCAGCAGCTCCATCACACCGCGCTGGGCCTTCTCGGCGACCGGCGAGGTGATCTGCGACTTGACGACCATGCCGTCGGTGCAGGTGATGGTGCAGGAGGCCATCGGCTTGCGCTGGCCCTCGACCTCGACGATGCACTGCCGGCAGGCGCCGGCCGGGTCGAGGAGCGGGTGGTCGCAGAAGCGGGGGATCTCGATGCCGAGGAGTTCGGCGGCGCGGATCACCAGGGTCCCCTTGGGGACCGAGATCTCGATGCCGTCGATCGTCAGCGAGACGAGATCTTCGGGCGGGACCGCCGCCTCGCCGCCGCCGGAGGGGGCAGACGTGGTGACTGTCATGCGTTCACCTCCAGGTGCGCGTTGCGGTCGGCCCACAGGGTCGACTTCGCCGGGTCGAAGGGGCAGCCCTTGCCGGTGATGTGCTGCTCGTACTCCTCACGGAAGTACTTGAGCGAGGAGAAGATCGGCGCCGCGGCGCCGTCGCCGAGGGCGCAGAACGACTTGCCGTTGATGTTGTCGGCGATGTCGTTCAGCTTGTCGAGGTCCGACGCGACGCCCTTGCCGGCCTCGATGTCGCGCAGCAACTGCACCAGCCAGTAGGTGCCTTCACGGCACGGGGTGCACTTGCCGCAGGACTCGTGGGCGTAGAACTCGGTCCAGCGGGTGACGGCCCGCACCACACAGGTGGTCTCGTCGAAGCACTGGAGCGCCTTGGTGCCGAGCATGGAGCCGGCGGCGCCGACGCCCTCGTAGTCGAGGGGGACGTCGAGGTGTTCGTCGGTGAACATCGGGGTCGACGAGCCGCCGGGCGTCCAGAACTTGAGCCGGTGGCCGGGCCGCATGCCGCCGCCCATGTCGAGCAGCTGGCGCAGGGTGATGCCGAGCGGCGCCTCGTACTGGCCGGGGGCGGCGACGTGGCCGCTGAGCGAGTAGAGCGTGAAGCCCGCGGACTTCTCGCTGCCCATCGACTTGAACCAGTCCTTGCCGCGGTTGAGGATCGCGGGAACCGAGGCGATGGATTCGACGTTGTTCACCACTGTGGGGCACGCGTAGAGACCCGCGACCGCCGGGAACGGCGGGCGCAGACGGGGCTGTCCGCGCCGTCCCTCCAGCGAGTCCAGCAGCGCGGTCTCCTCACCGCAGATGTACGCGCCGGCCCCGGCGTGCACGGTGATGTCGAGGTCGATCCCGCTGCCGAGGATGTCCTTGCCGAGGTAGCCCGCCTCGTAGGCCTCACGTACCGCCTCGTGCAGCCTGCGCAGCACGGGCACGACCTCGCCGCGCAGATAGATGAAGGCGTGCTGCGAGCGGATCGCGTAGCAGGCGATGATCATTCCCTCGATGAGGGAGTGCGGGTTGGCGAAGAGAAGGGGGATGTCCTTGCAGGTGCCGGGCTCCGACTCGTCGGCGTTGACGACGAGGTAGTGCGGCTTGCCGTCGCCCTGCGGAATGAACTGCCACTTCATGCCGGTGGGGAAGCCGGCGCCGCCCCTGCCGCGCAGACCGGAGTCCTTCACGTACGCGATGAGGTCGTCGGGCGTCATGGCGAGCGCCTTGCGCAGGCCCTCGTAGCCCTCGTGCCGCCGGTAGGTCTCCAGCGTCCACGCGTCGGGCTGGTCCCAGAACGCGGAGAGGACCGGAGAGAGGAGCTTCTCCGGTGCGGTGTCGCTCATCTCGGGTGCTGTGGTCATCACTTCCCCTCCCCGGCCACCGGGCCCGTGGGGTTCTCCGGGTCGGACTGCGCGGTGTTCTGCGGGGCGTCGTGCGAGCTGAGGTGCTCGGAACCGGGCTGGGGCCGGTCCGTCGGCGCCGCTCCGTCGCGCGGGCGCGGCGTACGGGCCGGGGGCGCCTCGCCCTTGGCGAGCTTCAGCCCGATCAGCGAGGCGGGGCCCGCGCCACCGGTGGCGTCGACGGCGCCGGGGCGCTCGTCGGGGAAGCCCGCGAGGATCCGCGCGGTCTCCTTGTACGTGCACAGGGGCGCGCCGCGCGTCGGGGAGACCTGCTCGCCGGCCATCAGGTCGTCGACGAGCCGCTTCGCCGATTCGACGGTCTGGTTGTCGAAGAACTCCCAGTTGACCATCACCACGGGGGCGAAGTCGCAGGCCGCGTTGCACTCGATGTGCTCCAGCGTGACCTTGCCGTCCTCGGTGGTCTCGTTGTTGCCGACGCCCAGGTGCTGCTTCAGCTCGTCGAAGATGGCGTCGCCGCCCATCACCGCGCACAGCGTGTTGGTGCAGACGCCGACCTGGTAGTCGCCGGACGGCTTGCGCCGGTACATCGAGTAGAAGGTGGAGACCGCGGTCACCTCGGCGGTGGTCAGCCCGAGCATCTCGGCGCAGAACCGGACGCCGGTGCGGGTGACGTACCCGTCCTCGGACTGGGTGAGGTGCAGCAGCGGCAGCAGGGCCGAGCGGCTGTCGGGGTAGCGGGCGATCACCTCCTTGGCGTCCGTCTCCAGCCGGGCGCGTACATCGGCCGGGTAGTCGGGGGCGGGGAGCTGGGGCATTCCGAGGCTGACCTCGGAATTCGGTGTGGTGGTCACCGGTCGACGCCTCCCATCACGGGGTCGATGGACGCGACGGCGACGATGACGTCGGCCACCTGGCCGCCCTCGCACATGGCCGCCATGGACTGGAGATTGGTGAAGGACGGGTCGCGGAAGTGGACCCGGTAGGGGCGGGTGCCGCCGTCGGAGACGACGTGCACGCCGAGTTCGCCCTTGGGCGACTCGACGGCGGCGTACGCCTGGCCGGGCGGTACCCGGAAGCCCTCCGTCACCAGCTTGAAGTGATGGATCAGAGCCTCCATGGACGTGCCCATGATGTTCTTGATGTGGTCGAGCGAGTTGCCGAGGCCGTCCGGGCCGAGCGCGAGCTGCGCGGGCCAGGCGATCTTCTTGTCGCCGACCATGACCGGGCCCGGCTCCAGTCGGTCCAGGCACTGTTCGACGATCCGCAGCGACTGGCGCATCTCCTCCAGCCGGATCAGGAAGCGGCCGTAGGCGTCGCAGGTCTCGGCGGTCGGGATGTCGAACTCGTACGTCTCGTAGCCGCAGTACGGGTCGGTCTTGCGCAGGTCGTGCGGCAGGCCGGCCGAGCGCAGGATCGGTCCCGTGGCGCCGAGCGCCATGCAGCCGGCCAGGTCGAGGTAGCCGACGTCCTGCATACGGGCCTTGAAGATCGGGTTGCCGGTGGCGAGCTTGTCGTACTCCGGCAGGTTCTTGCGCAGGGTCTTCAGCAGCTCGCGCAGATGGTCGACGGCGCCCGGGGGAAGGTCCTGGGCGAGGCCGCCGGGCCGGATGTACGCGTGGTTCATCCGCAGGCCGGTGATCAGCTCGTAGGCGTCGAGAATCAGTTCACGATCGCGGAACCCGTAGATCATGATCGTGGTCGCGCCGAGCTCCATGCCGCCGGTGGCGATGCAGACCAGGTGCGAGGAGAGCCGGTTCAGCTCCATCAGCAGGACGCGGATGATGTTCGCCCGGTCCGGGATGTCGTCCTCGATGCCGAGCAGCGACTCCACGGCCCGGCAGTACGCCGTCTCGTTGAAGAACGACGTCAGGTAGTCCATGCGCGTGACGAAGGTGGTGCCCTGCGTCCAGTTGCGGAATTCGAGGTTCTTCTCGATACCGGTGTGCAGATAGCCGATGCCGCAGCGGGCCTCGGTGACGGTCTCGCCCTCGATCTCCAGGATCAGCCGGAGCACACCGTGCGTCGACGGGTGCTGGGGACCCATGTTGACGATGATGCGCTCGTCGTCCGACTTGGCCGCGGTCTCGACGACCTCGTCCCAGTCACCACCGGTGACGGTGTAGACGGTGCCCTCGGTGGTGGCACGGGGAGTTGCGTGTGGGGTGGTCATGAGTACGACCTCCGCTGGTCCGGAGCCGGGATCTGGGCGCCCTTGTACTCGACGGCGATGCCGCCGAGGGGATAGTCCTTGCGCTGCGGGAAGCCCTGCCAGTCGTCCGGCATCATGATCCGGGTGAGGGCGGGGTGGCCGTCGAAGATCAGGCCGAAGAAGTCGTACGTCTCACGCTCGTGCCAGTCGTTGGTCGGATAGACCTCGACCAGGGACGGCACATGGGGGTCGCTGTCCGGCGCGGACACCTCCAGGCGGATAAGACGTCCGTGCGTCAGTGAGCGCAGGTGGTAGACGGCGTGCAGCTCGCGGCCCTTGTCGCCCAGGAAGTGGACGCCGGAGACGCCCGTACAGAGCTCGAAGCGGAGCGCCGGGTCGTCGCGCAGGGTCCTGGCCACCTGGACCAGGTGCTCGCGGGCGATGTGGAAGGTGATCTCGCCCCGGTCGACGACCGTCTTCTCGATGGCGTTCGCCGGGAGCAGTCCCTGCTCCTCCAGCGCGCCTTCGAGTTCGTCGGCGATCTCGTCGAAGACACCGTCGCGGCCGCCGTAGGGGCGGCTGGAGGCACCCGGCAGGCTGACGGTCCTGACGAGACCGCCGTATCCGCTGGTGTCCCCGCCGTTGTCGGCGCCGAACATGCCCTTGCGTACGCCGATGACCTCGGCGGACCGGCCACGCGCGGACGGAACGCTCGCGCCGGCCGGCTCGTCTTCCGGAGAACCCCCGGATCGCTGCTCGTCACTCACCGCAGCAGCCCCTTCATCTCGATCGTCGGCAGCGCCTTGAGCGCCGCTTCCTCCGCCTCGCGGGCCGCCTCCTCCGCGTTGACCCCGAGCTTGGAGCCCTGGATCTTCTCGTGGAGCTTGAGGATGGAGTCCATCAGCATTTCCGGACGCGGCGGGCAGCCCGGCAGGTAGATGTCGACAGGGACGACGTGGTCGACGCCCTGGACAATCGCGTAGTTGTTGAACATTCCGCCGGACGACGCGCAAACCCCCATGGAGATGACCCACTTGGGATTCGGCATCTGGTCGTAGACCTGCCTCAGGACGGGGGCCATCTTCTGGCTCACCCGTCCTGCCACGATCATCAGGTCCGCCTGGCGCGGTGAACCGCGGAAGACCTCCATGCCGAACCGGGCCAGGTCGTACCGGCCGGCGCCCGTCGTCATCATCTCGATGGCGCAGCAGGCGAGGCCGAACGTCGCCGGGAAGACGGACGACTTCCGCACCCAGCCCGCGGCCTGTTCGACGGTGGTCAGCAGAAAACCGCTCGGCAGCTTCTCTTCGAGTCCCATTGGTCGCCCCTCCGCGCCTTTAGTCCCATTCCAGACCGCCACGCCGCCACACATACGCGTAGGCGACGAAGACGGTGAGCACGAAGAGCAACATCTCCACGAGCCCGAAAAGCCCCAGTGCGTCGAAGGTGACGGCCCAGGGGTAAAGGAAGACGATCTCGATGTCGAAAATGATGAAGAGCATCGCCGTCAGGTAGTACTTGATGGGAAAGCGGCCACCTCCGGCCGGCGTGGGAGTGGGCTCGATGCCGCACTCGTACGCTTCGAGTTTTGCCCGGTTGTACCTTTTCGGGCCGATAAGCGTGGCCGCCACCACGGAGAAGATCGCAAACGCGGCACCGAGAGCGCCGAGCACGAGGATGGGCGCGTAGGCATTCACGCTCCTCGCTCCTTCCAGTCGTCCCTGACCGTTGGTCCTCAACCGAGCTTCTGTCGCCGCCGTCCCACGAAGATCACGCGTATGTGAGGCAGTTCACAAGCCGGACTGCCCCGCATCCTATGCCTCCCGGTCTGTGACGTGCGACACGGGGTGCGACTAGGAGTTTGTGATCTCCACCACCCGACGATCGATCATGCGCCGGAGCGACCGCGGAAGGTGGCACGGGGGGCGCACGCACGGTCACATGGGGTAACAATGCGGAGAGTCACCGCTGGTCGGAGGCGTGCGGCCCTATCAAGGCAACGCGGAGAGCGGCAAATTGGAGCTGGACGCGCGCGGGTGATAGACGCGCGCCCCTTCCGCCGGAGGGGCACGGGGAGGCCGCGGGCGGAGGCGGACGGAGACGTACGGAGGTGGACGACCGCAGGCGGAGTTGGCCGGAAGTGGTCATCGTGCGCGCGTTCACGAGCGCCCGGGACGCCCGGCGTTCACCATCCTGTGACCTCCACCACTCCGCTCAACCTTCCCGGAAACGGGGCTTGGCCATGAGCGCGAACGGGTGGTAGGTGACGGGCAATTAGGGCGATTCACCGAAAGCCCGTGATCGCGACCATGATCACGGGCGCCCGTTATGACCGTTACGGCGTCAATAAAGGCCACTAGCAAGTGGATTGATCTACTCCGGACGTAACTGTGGCGCAACACACGTTTCTTGAAGGGGACCCGATAGCCCTGATAGCGATTGTCCTCATGTCCCACACCGCTCACATACCCAGCCACCGGAAGCCCCGCCGCGGCGCGTCGAAGACGGCGATCCGCTCCGGAGTCGCCGGTGGCGTCCTCAGCACCATGGCGCTGGCCGGTGCCGCCGCTCCGGCCCACGCCGAGCCGGTGACCGAGACCATCGAAATGCCCACGCTCACCTCCGGTCTCGCCGGCGGCTTCGCGCAGTCCGCGGACGCCACCCAGCAGGTCGCCGTCCACCTCGAACTCCGGGCGGAGGAGGACGCCGCGGCCACCAAGGCCGCGAAGGCCGCCAAGAAGGCCAGGGCCGAGGCCGACCGCAAGGCCGAGGCGAAGGCCAAGGCCGAACGGGCCGCACGCGCCGAGGCCGCCCAGGAGCGCGCCTCGCGCTCCACGGAGCGCACCACGCTCTCCGCCTCCGGCTCGTCCGCCTCGTCCTCGGACAGCGCCACACAGGCCACCGGTTCGGCCGCCGCCGTGCTGGCCTTCGCGCGCGCCCAGGTCGGCGACGCGTACGTCCTCGGCTCCACCGGCCCCGACTCCTGGGACTGCTCCAGCCTCGTCCAGGCCGCCTACCGCCAGATCGGCGTCGACCTGCCGCGCACCTCGCAGCCGCAGTCGACGGCCGGCACCCAGGTCTCCCTGGAGAACCTCCAGCCCGGCGACATCCTCTACTGGGGCGGCGCGGGCAGCGCCTACCACGTGGGGATCTACTCCGGCGGCGGCAAGTTCATCGGCGCGCAGAACTCCGGCACCGGAGTGGTCGAGAAGACGCTGGACTGGGACCCGCCGACCGGCGCCGTCCGTCTCCTCTGACCGCCGAACCACCGGCACGACCCGAGGGCCGTCGCTCCCCAGCCCGGGAGCGGCGGCCCTTCGCCGTGCCCCGGCGCACTCCCAACGCCCCTGCCGGGCGGGACCGTTCGAGAGTGGCCCGGTCCCATCGAGGGCATCGGAAGGGAAAGGAACTCTCCCCCCACACGCGCCACGCAGGAGGCACCACCGATGACCGTCAAGGGCGTCGACGTATCGTCGTACCAGAGCTCGTCGTTCTCCACGAAGGACCTTGACTTCGCCATCGTCAAGGCCACCGAGGGCACCTCCTACCTCAACCCCCGGATGAAGGCCCAGGCTTCACACGCGCGGGACGCCGGTCTGGTGGTCGGCTTCTACCACTTCCTGCGGCCGGGCAGCGTGAAGGACCAGGCCGCGTACTTCGTGGGGAAGGCCGCCGAGCGCGCGGGCGACCCGCTCTTCGCCGACTGGGAGGACGGGGAGGTCCCGTGCGCGGCGAAGGACGACTTCCTCGCCGAGGTCCAGCGGCTGCGGGGCGCGGACCACCGCGTCGGGCTCTACTGCAACCGGGACTTCTGGCTCAACCGCGACACCACCAGCGAGGCGGGCGACGCCCTGTGGATCGCGGACTACGTGACGGCGGGCAAGCCCCGGATCAAGGCCGCCTGGACGTTCCACCAGTACACGGACAGCCCACTCGACACGAACGTCGGCAGGTTCGCCGACGCCGCCGCCCTGCGGAGCTGGGCCGGGGGCGGCGGCAAGAGCCTCGGGGCGCTCGCCGACGAGGGATTCCGGGTCGGCGGCACCGAGGACTGAGCGCGGACCGAGCTGCGGGGCGGCGGCTACGCCCTCGGCGCGACCTTGCTCAGACCGTTGATGACACGGTCCATCGCGTCGCCGCCCGACGGATCGGTCAGATTCGCCAGCATCTTCAGCGCGAACTTCATCAGCAGCGGATGCGTGAGCCCCCGCTGCGTCGCGATCTTCATGACCTGCGGGTTGCCGATCAGCTTCACGAAGGCCCGGCCCAGCGTGTAGTAGCCGCCGTAGGTGTCCTTGAGCACCTGCGGATAGCGCTGGAGGGCCGATTCGCGCTGCCCCGGCGTCTGACGGGCCTGCGCCTGCACGATGACGTCCGCAGCGATCTGGCCGGACTCCATGGCGTACGCGATGCCCTCGCCGTTGAACGGGTTGACCAGCCCGCCCGCGTCACCCACCAGCAACAGGCCCTTGGTGTAGTGCGGCTGCCGGTTGAACGCCATCGGCAGCGCCGCGCCGCGGATCGGCATCGTCATGTTGTCCGGCGTGTACCCCCAGTCGGCCGGCATCGAAGCGCACCACGTCTTGAGCACCTCGCGCCAGTCCAGCTCCTTGAAGGCGGACGACGAATTGAGGATGCCCAGACCGACGTTGGACGTGCCGTCGCCCATACCGAAGATCCAGCCGTAGCCGGGCAGCAGCCGGTCCTGCGGCCCGCGCCGGTCCCACAGCTCCAGCCACGACTCCAGATAGTCGTCGTCGTGCCGGGGCGAGGTGAAGTACGTACGGACGGCGACGCCCATCGGACGGTCGTCCCGCCGGTGCAGGCCCATCGCGAGCGACAGCCGCGTGGAGTTGCCGTCGGCCGCGACGACGAGCGGGGCGTGGAAGGTGACGGGCGTCTTCTCCTCGCCCAGCTTGGCGTTGACGCCGGTGATCCGCCCGGTGCGCGGATCGATGATCGGGGCGCCGACGTTGCAGCGCTCGTGCAGCCGCGCCCCGGCCTTCTGCGCCTGCCTGGCCAGCTGCTCGTCGAAGTCGTCGCGCTTGCGCACCAGACCGTAGTCCGGATAGCTGGCCAGGTCGGGCCAGTCGAGCTGGAGCCGTACACCACCGCCGATGATGCGCAGGCCCTTGTTGCGGAGCCAGCCCGCCTCTTCGGAGATGTCGATGCCCATCCCCACGAGCTGCTTGGTGGCGCGCGGGGTCAGGCCGTCGCCGCAGACCTTCTCGCGCGGGAAGGCCGTCTTCTCCAGCAGCAGGACGTCCAGGCCCGACCTGGCGAGGTGGTACGCCGTGGTGGAGCCGGCCGGGCCGGCCCCGACGACGATCACATCTGCGGTGTGTTCGGAGAGGGGCTCGGTCACAGCGGGATCTCCCGGAGACTCGTGGGGCCCCGGCGGGCGGGTCCCCTCATGGCGTACCGACGGCTCTGGACATGTTCGGCACGGGACAGGTGCAGTCTATGGGTGCCTGCTGACGGACGAGTTGAAGGGCTGCCCCGATGAACGACATCACCCGACCGGTCCCGGTCGTGCGGCTGCGCGTACCGACGCAACAGGACGCCCGCGAATGGCACCGGGTGTTCGACGATCCCGAAGTCATGGAGTTCCACGGCGGCCCCGCGCCGCTCACCGAGTACGAGGAGCTCACCGCCCGGCAGCGGGCGCACGCCGCCGGACTCGGCTTCTGCTTCTGGACGATGCTCGACGGCGACGACGAGGTCATCGGCTTCACCGGCGCGCAGCCCTGGCCCCACACGTCGTTCGGCCCGGTCGGCGAGATCGAGATCGGCTGGCGCCTCGGCCGCGCCCACTGGGGGAAGGGCTATGTGACGGCCGCCGCGCGCCTGGCGCTGGAGCGGGTGCGGGCCGCGGGCGTCCCCACCGTCGTGGCGATGGTCGACGCCCGCAACGAGCGTTCGGTCGCGGTGATCCGGCGGCTGGGCATGGAGCTGGAGGAGACGTTCCTGACGCCGGTGGGCAGACGGCGGGGCCACCGCTTCCGGCTCAGGCTGGACCGGCCTTGACCCCGCGGTGCAGGGCCACGATCCCGCCGCTCAGATTCCGCCAGGCGACGTTCGACCAGCCGGCCTTCTGGAGCAGCCCGGCCAGCGCGGGCTGGTCGGGCCAGGCGCGGATGGACTCGGCGAGGTACACGTACGCGTCGGGGTTCGAGGACACGCCGCGCGCCACCGGCGGCAGCGCGCGCATCAGGTACTCGGTGTAGACGGTCCGGAAGGGGCCCCACGTCGGCTGTGAGAACTCACAGATGACGACCTTCCCGCCCGGCCTGGTCACCCGGTACAGCTCACCCAGCGCACCCTCCGTGTCCTGCACGTTCCGCAGGCCGAAGGAGATCGTGACGGTGTCGAAGACGTCGTCACGGAACGGCAGTCGGGTCGCGTCCCCGGCGGTCAGCGGGAGCCAGGGGTGGCGCCGCTTGCCCTCGCGGAGCATGCCGAGCGAGAAGTCGCACGGCACGACGTAGGCACCGGTGGCGGCGAAGGGCATGGAGGACGTGGCCGTCCCCGCGGCGAGGTCGAGGACCTTCTGCGCGGGACGGGCGTTCACCGCCCTGGCGACCTCCTTGCGCCAGAGCCGCGCCTGCCCGAGGGAGAGCACGTCGTTGGTGAGGTCGTAATTCGCCGCCACGTCGTCGAACATCGAGGCGACTTCATGCGGCTGCTTGTCCAGGGTGGCCCGGGTCACTGGCGTTCCGCCTCACTTCTCGCTCGACTCGGCACCGTCCACCACGGCGCACCCGCTCATTCTCGCAGGCGCGCGAGCGGCTCCGTGGCCGCCCCGGGCACCGCACGCCCGCCCGGCCCGGCTCTCGGCGGACGGTCCCGGCGGACGGTCGCGCCGACGCGGGCGCGGCACGGACTCAGGTGCGCCGGTGGAGCAGACGGCCGCCGAGGACCGTGGCCACGCAGGTGGCCGCGCCCGCGCGGGTCAGGGCCGCGTACGGGTCGGCGCCCGGGGGGACCTCCACCGCGAAGACCGCGAAATCGGCCCGGCGGCCCTCGGAATCGAGCGGCGGCGGCACGAAGGCGTCCTGCGCCGGCCGCCCCGCGAAGGGGTCCAGACCGGCCGGGCCCGGTGGTGGGCCGAGGCGCTCCCCGACGCCGAGCCCCGAACGCGCGACGGCGTCCGCCACCGTCTCCCGCCGCGGCGTCCCGGCGATCGCGACCGTCCCGTGCGCCAGCATCCGCCGCACCCCGCGCCGGGCGCTCGCTCCCCAGCGGGCGTCGGTCATCTCCAGCGCGGCGAGCGCGTCGCCCGCGAGCGGTTCGGTCCCCAGCTCGGCGGCCTCGCGCGGGTCGGGGTGGTAGGTGTGCTCCAGCAGTTCGGGACCGTACGGATTGCGCAGCCCCGGCGTGAGCACACCCGGCCACCGTCTGACCCGTGCGCCGGGACGCGCGGCGGCCAGCTCCTGGTGACCGCCGACGGCCGCGATCGAGTCCCCCGCGACCAGCACCGCGCCGTCCGGCAGGGGAGCGCGCCCGGCACCGGGGAGCAGCAGGTCCGCGCGGTGGATCGTCAGTGCCACCCGGTCAGTTGGCGTCGAGCAGCTTGAGCTCCGGGTGCGCCGTGCCGCCCGCGATCGCAGTGGAGGAGATGTGCGAGACGACGCGCTCGTCGACCGGGTCCAGCGCCGGGTCGTCGTGCACGACGAGGTGCTCGTACGTCGTGGCGCGCTGCGCCGGGACCCGGCCCGCCTTGCGGATCAGGTCGATGATCTCCAGCCGGTTGGAGCGGTGCCTCGCCCCCGCCGACGACACCACGTTCTCCTCCAGCATGATCGAGCCGAGGTCGTCCGCGCCGTAGTGCAGGGACAGTTGGCCGACCTCCTTGCCCGTGGTCAGCCAGGAGCCCTGGATGTGGGCGACGTTGTCGAGGAAGATCCGGGCGATGGCGATCATCCGCAGGTACTCGAAGAGCGTCGCCTGCGTCCGCCCCTTCAGCTTGTTGTTCTCGGGCTGGTAGGTGTACGGGATGAACGCCCGGAAACCGCCCGTCCGGTCCTGGACGTCGCGGATCATCCGCAGGTGCTCGATGCGCTCGGCGTTCGTCTCCCCCGTGCCCATCAGCATCGTGGACGTGGACTCCACACCGAGACCGTGCGCGGTCTCCATGATCTCCAGCCACCGCTCGCCGGACTCCTTCAGCGGCGCGATCGCCGTGCGCGGCCGGGCCGGGAGGAGTTCGGCGCCCGCGCCCGCGAAGGAGTCCAGGCCCGCCTCGTGGATCCGGCGGATCGCCTCCTCCACCGGGACGTCCGAGATCCGGGCCATGTGCTCGATCTCGGAGGCGCCGAGGGAGTGGATGACGAGCTGCGGGAACGCGGCCTTGATGGCGGCGAAGTGCTTCTCGTAGTACTCCACGCCGTAGTCGGGGTGGTGGCCGCCCTGGAACATGATCTGGGTGCCGCCGAGTTCGACGGTCTCCGCGCAGCGGCGCAGGATGTCGTCGAGGTCGCGCGTCCAGCCCTTGCCGGTGTCCTTGGGGGCCGCGTAGAAGGCACAGAACTTGCACGCCGTCACGCAGACGTTCGTGTAGTTGATGTTCCGCTCGATGATGTACGTCGCGATGTGCTCCGTACCGGCGTAACGGCGGCGGCGCGCGCTGTCGGCCGCCGCGCCGAGCGCGTGGAGTGGGGCCGAACGGTAGAGGTCGAGCGCCTCTTCGGGGGTGATCCGGCCACCCTCGGCAGCGCGGTCGAGGACAGACTGCTGGTCGGCCTTCTCGGTCACCGGGGCGTCACCTTTCGGCGGTGTATCAGTGGATCTACGGTCCGATCCAGCGTACGCCAGGGGTACGGGCGGACCGTTTGCCGGGCTCACGGGCGGCCCCGGTCGCTACTGCCTGCTCAGCGTCCCGGTCGGGTTGCCCGCCGCCTCCTCCGCCGACACGAACCGCAGATCGCCGTCCTCGGTGAGGGTGAACGTCAGCTCGGCGGCCTCCGTGTCCGTGCACATCCCCGCCCTGCCCGGCCGGTCGGGATCCGTGGACTCCTCGACCTTGATCTCCTTCGCTGAGGCGGACACCAGTGTGCCCACCCCGTAGCACTTGGCCTCCACCCTGGCCAGATGGACCCGCCCCATGCCACCGGCACCGAGTCTGCCGAGCAGCCGGTACGCGCCGATGGCGCGGGGCCCGTCCGCGTCGAGCGGCCGCATCCCGACCCCTCCCCGTCCGTGTTCCCCCACCCTCTCAGGACGGGAGCAACTCGACCCGGGGGTCGGCCGGATAGCCGGTCGTGGGTCCGGTACGGCGGGCGAACTCCCGTACCCCCGCGAGCTGGTCGGGACCGAAGCGGAAGTCGAGCGTCGTGAAGTAGCGCTCCAGCAGCTCCGCGTCGAAGGTCTCCCAGCGCGCCGCCTGCTCGGCGACCTTGGCGACCTCCTCCAGCGACACGTCGCGGGAGGCCAGGAACGCCCGGTGCACCTCGCGTACGGTCTCCGGCTCGCGCGCAAGGTAGTCCTTGCGCGCCGCCCACACCGCGAAGACGAACGGCAGCCCCGTCCAGTCCTTCCACATCTGCCCGAGGTCGTGGACCTGGAGCCCGAGGCGGGGCGCGTCGTGCAGGGAGGCGCGCAGGGCCGCGTCACCGATCAGTACGGCCGCGTCCGCCTCCTGCATCATCAGACCGAGGTCGGGCGGGCACGTGTAGTAGTCGGGCGTGACCTCGTACCGCTCGGCGAGCAGCAGCTGCGCGAGCCGTACGGCGGTCCGCGAGGTCGAGCCGAGGGCGACCCGCGCCCCGTCCAGCTCTTCGAGCGGCACCTGCGAAACGATCAGGCAGGACATGACGGGACCGTCGCAGCCGACCGCGAGATCGGGGAATGCGACGAGGTCCTCGGCATTGCGGAGGAATTCGACCACGGTGACGGGACCGATATCGAGATCTCCGCGCACCAGGTGCTCGCTGAGCTTCTCCGGGGTGTCCTTCGTCAGCTCAAGATCGAAGAGGGCTCCTGTTCTGCCGAGGCCCCAGTAAAGGGGGAGGCAGTTCAGGAACTGGATGTGCCCGACGCGCGGCCGGACGCGGGGGTGATCGCTCGGGCCCTGGTCGAGGATTGCTGTGCTTTCAGAGGAGCTGTCCACACCGCGAGGCTAGACCTGTGGGGCGCGCGGGGGCGCACGGGGGCGCCGGGGAGGGCACTCGGGCGAGTCTCCGTCGCACGTCAGGGACCTCTTCGAGAGGCGCGTCGCGTCAGCCCGCCGGGACCCTCGTCAAACGTCCGGGTGAGGTGATCTTTGGGTGATCTTTCCCCCTACCGCTGGCCGTGAGCCGCGTGCTAGGCTCGCCGCAAGTTGCAGTTTGGTTTCCCTTGCAGTACAGAGCCTGCGGAGAATGTGACCCGCGGGCTTTTGTAGTTTTCAGACTTGTTTGCAGGTTCTGGAGCAGGGCAACCCTTTGGCCCAAGGAGGGCTTATGGCTACCGGAACCGTCAAGTGGTTCAACGCTGAAAAGGGCTTCGGCTTCATCGCCCAGGACGGCGGCGGCCCGGATGTCTTCGTCCACTACTCCGCGATCAACGCGACCGGATTCCGCTCCCTCGAGGAGAACCAGGTCGTGAACTTCGACGTCACCCAGGGCCCGAAGGGCCCGCAGGCGGAGAACGTAACCCCGGCCTAGTTGCCCGGTTCGGCAGATCGCGCACGGAAAAACACGCAGTACCAAGGAGCCCTCTCCCCGCATGTCCAGTGCGGGGAGCAGGGCTCCTGCCTTGCCCCGGCCCCACGACGGCCGCCCGCACGGCCCCTCCCGAGGCCACGGTCGCCCCACCCGGCTACCCGTACAGCTCCTCGATCTCCGCCGCGAAGTCCGCCACCACCGCCGGCCGCTTCACCTTCAGCGACGGCGTCAGATGCCCGCCCTCCTCGGTGAAGGACTCCGCAAGCACCCGGAAGCGGCGGATCGACTCCGCCCTGGACACCAGCCGGTTGGCCTCGTCGACCGCCCGTTGCAGCGCCGCGAGCAGATCCCCGTCCGCGACCAGTTCCCCCCGCGTCAGATGCTGCTTCCCCCGCATCCGGCACCAGTGCGCGAGCCCGTCGGACTCCAGGGTGATCAGCGCCGTGACGTACGGGCGGTTGTCCCCGAGCACCAGGCACTGACCGATCAGCGGATGCGCGCGCAGCCAGTCCTCCAGCGGGGCCGGGGCCACGTTCTTGCCGGCCGACGTGATGATGATGTCCTTCTTGCGGCCGGTGATCGTGAGATGGCCGTCGTCGTCCAGCGCGCCCAGATCCCCCGTCGCGAACCAGCCCTCGTCCAGGGCGGGTACGGGCTCACCGCGCGCCATGTCCCAGTAACCGGCGAAGAGCTGACCGCCCCTCAGCAGCACCTCGCCGTCGTCGGCGATCCGTACGGAGGTGCCCGGCAGCGGCCGGCCCACCGTGCCCAGACGGGGCCGCAGTGGCGGCGTCACCGTGGCGGCGGCCGTGGTCTCCGTCAGGCCGTACCCCTCGAAGACCGAGATCCCCGCACCCGCGTAGAACGCGGCGAGCGGACGCCCCAGCGGTGAACCGCCGCAGATCGCCTGCACCACCTTGCCGCCCAGGGCGTTCCGTATCCGCCGGTAGACCAGCGGGTCGTACAGCGCGCGGGCCGCCCGCAGGGCCAGCGACGGCCCCGGCCCCTTACCGGCGGACGCGGCCTCGACAGCCGTCCCGTACGCACGGGCGACCTTCGCGGCCCGGTCGAACGACGAGGCGCGGCCCATCGTCTCGGCCGTGGCACGGCCGGTGTTGAAGACCTTCTCCAGGACGTACGGGACGGCGAGCAGGAACGTCGGCCGGAAGCCCGCCAGATCGGCGATCAGTTCGCCGGTCCGCAGCGACGGCGCGTGCCCGAGCCGCACCCGCGCCCGCAGACAGCCCACCGCGACCATGCGCCCGAAGACATGGGAGAGCGGCAGGAAGAGCAGCGTGGACGCCGGCTCCCTGCTCACCGACTTGAAGACGGGGTGGAGCAGTTCGATGCAGTTGTCCACCTCCGCGAAGAAGTTGCCGTGCGTCAGGGCACAGCCCTTGGGACTGCCCGTGGTGCCGGAGGTGTAGACGAGGGTCGCCAGGGACCCGGGCGAGAGCGCGGCCCGCCGCGCGTCCAGCTCCGCGTCCGGGACCTCCGCGCCCGCGGCGCGCAGTGTGTCGACGGCCCCCGAGTCGAAGATCCAGAGGTGGGCGAGGTCCGGCAGCTGCCGTCGCTCGTGGCCGATCAGCCGCGCCTGCCCGGCGCTCTCGACCGCACAGGCGACGGCGCCGGAGTCCTGGAGGATCCAGCGGGTCTGGAAGGCGGACGAGGTGGGGTAGACCGGCACGGTGACCAGTCCGGCGGCCCAGGCCGCGAAGTCCAGAAGCGTCCACTCGTAGGTCGTACGGGCCATGATCGCGAGCCGGTCACCGGGCCGCAGCCCCTCCGCGATCAGCCCCTTCGCGACGGCACGGACCTCCTCGGCGAACACGGCGGCGGTGACGTCCCCCCAACCGCCGTCCGCCCGCTTCCGGCTGAGGACGGCCTCGTCCGGAGCGACCCGGGCGTTGTCGAAGGGGATGTCGGCGAGGGACCCCTCCACGACGGCCGGTACGAGCGGCGGCAGCGAGACCTGCCGCACGACTCCGTCCACCCACAGCTTCTCGGGCTCGACCTGCGGGAGGCCCGGTGACGTGGACCGCTCCGGGAAGCCCGCGTCATCGGCGGGCGCGTCTGCGGACACGCGGTGATCCCTCATCTCTGCGCGGAGCGGGAGGCTCCGGTCCGGGCCGAGTAAATCCGCAGCGGGTCACGAAATCAAGACAGCGATAATCGGTTGCCCGGCCTCGGGGGCGGTCGGTGCAATGACCGGGCCGGCCGGTGGCCGAAAGGTGCGCCCCGCCCCGGCCGACCGGGCCGGAAACGCACCCACACAGGGGAGACGACCACGTATGAACACGCCACCACCGTCACCCCCGGCCGAGCGGACCGGCGGCACGTCCGTCCGGATCGGCGCTCTCGCCCCGCTCACCCGGCCGGGCTGGACCGAAGCGGGCCGGCATCTCCTCGCCGGGCTCGAACTGGGCGTCCACGAGGTCAACGACACCGGCGGGATCGGCGGCAGACCACTGGAGCTGGTGGTCCGGGACACCTCGGCGGATCCGCGGAAGGCCGAAGCGGCCGTGGACGAGCTGGCCGGCCTGGGCGTGACCGCCCTGGCCGGTGAGTACCACAGCGTCGTCGCCCGCGCCGCCGCCGCCAGGGCCGACGCGCTCGGCCTGCCGTTCCTCTGCTCGTCGGCGGTCCTCGACGCCCTCACCGAACAGCCGGCACGCCAGGTCGCCCGCCTCGCCCCGCCGCAGTCCCGGGGCTGGCGGATCTACGCGGACTTCCTCCTCGGCGCGGGCCACGCCCACCTCGCCGTGGCGACCCAGCCGAGCGTCTACTGGGCGTCCGGCGCCCGCGTCCTGCGGGAGTACCTGGCTCCGCGCGGCGGCACCGTCACCGAACTCGACACACGCGCGCTCACGCCCGCCGCCCTCTGCGACGAACTCGTCGCCAGCGGCGCCACCGCCCTCCTCCTCCTGACCGGCCTCCCGGACCCGGCCGTACCGATCGTCCGGTCCGTACGCCGCGACCCGCGCCTGGCCGGCGTACTGATCGGCGCTCCGGCCGGACAGCCGGAATTCGCCGAATGGCGGGCGTCGCTGGGCGGGGACGGCGCCGCGATCCCGTTCCTGCGCTATCTGCCCGAGCACCCCACCCCGCTCGGCGCACGCGTCGGCGCGGCCCTGCGCGAGCGGACGGAGGGAGCGCCCTCCTTCGTCGCCTTCGAGGGTTACGACACGATCGCCGTCCTCGCCGGCGTGCTGCGCGCCCACGGCACCGACCGGGCCCGTTTCGCCGGGGCCTGGCCGCAGGTCGCGGTCGAGGGCACCCGCGGACCGATCCGCTTCTCCCGCACACCGGGCATCGGTGTCTGGCAGTGGGCCGGGACACCGGTCCAGGTCGTCGACCGGGACCCGGCGGAGCCCGGCCGCTTCCGGGTCCTGCACACCGGCTGACTCCCCCTCACCGGCCGTGAGCCGCTCCAACGGGCCTCAGCCGGACCAGCGTTGGCCGTCCATGAGATTCCCCAGCCCGGTCCACGCGAAGTTCATCAGCGTCGACGCGGCCTCCTTGGCCGAGACGTCCGGCGTCTCGTTCGCCCACCCCGCCAGCGCCTCGGCGGCGCCGACGAGCGCCTGGGCGATCCCCACCACGTCCCGGTCGCCGAGGTCGGCCAGATCGGGCGAGGCGGGCTCGGCGCGGGCCGCGTCGCGGAGCAGGCCCGTCACGAAGGAGACCAACTCCTCCCGCATCCGGCCCACTTCGGCGGCGAAGGGCTCCCCGTGCGTACGGGCCTGCCGGTGCAGCACCGACCAGGCGTCCGGGTTCTCCGCGGTGTGCGCGAAGAACGCGGTGAGCCCCGACCAGAGCTGCTCGTCGGGCGCGATCCCCGGCTCCACGACCCCGGCGCGCACGGCGGCGAGGAGCGCGTCGGCCTCGCGGCGGATGCACGCGGTGAACAGCTCCTCCTTGGAGTTCAGGTACAGATACACCAACGGCTTCGAGACACCGGCCAGTCCGGCGATCTCGTCCATCGAGGCGGCCCGGTAACCGCGCCGCCCGAACGTCACCACCGCGGCGTCCACCATCTGCCGCTCACGCACCTCGCGCGGCATCCGCTTACTCTTCCCCGCGCCTGCGGAACCCACTTGGTCTTCCTCCCACCCACGCCCCGAACCCGATCAAGACTACGTTCAGCGCCGTCCCCGGACGGACACGGCGGCGCCCCCGGCCGAGAGACCGGGGGCGCCGCCGGATGGTGAGGGGCGATCAGCCAAGCGTCAGGCGGGCACCGGGACCGAGGTCTCGCGGCTGTCCACGTCCGACTCGTCGGACTCGTCGATCGGGGACGCCGACGCCGAGTTGTACTTGTCGTGGTCCAGGATCTTCTCGCGGGACGCGACGATGACCGGCACGAGAGCTTGTCCGGCAACGTTCGTCGCCGTGCGCATCATGTCCAGGATCGGGTCGATGGCGATCAGCAGGCCCACGCCCTCCAGCGGCAGACCCAGCGTGGAGAGGGTCAGGGTCAGCATGACCGTGGCGCCGGTGAGGCCGGCCGTGGCCGCCGAGCCGACCACCGAGACGAAGGCGATCAGCAGGTAGTCCTGGATGCCGAGCTGGACGTCGAAGATCTCCGCGATGAAGATCGCCGCCAGCGCCGGGTAGATCGCGGCGCAGCCGTCCATCTTGGTGGTGGCGCCGAACGGGACGGCGAAGCTGGTGTACTCCTTCGGCACGCCGAGCCGCTCGGTGACCCGCACGGTGACGGGCATGGTGCCGACCGAGGAGCGGGAGACGAAGGCGAGCTGGATCGCGGGCCAGGCGCCCTTGAAGAACTGGAGCGGGCTGACCTTGGCGACCGTGGCGAGCAGCAGCGGGTAGACGCCGAACAGGACCAGGGCGCAGCCGATGTAGACGTCGGCGGTGAAGGTCGCGTAGTCGCCGATCAGGTCCCAGCCGTAGTCCGCGATGGCGTAGCCGATGAGGCCGACGGTGCCGATCGGGGCGAGGCGGATGACCCACCACAGGGCCTTCTGGAGCAGTTCGAGCACGGATTCGCTGAGCGCGAGGATGGGGGCGGCGCGGTCGCCGAGCTTGAGTGCGGCGATACCGGCGACGGCGGCCAGGAAGACGATCTGGAGGACGTTCAGCTCGGTGAAGGGGGAGATCACGTCCGTGGGGACGATGCCGGTGAGGAAGTCGATCCAGGAGCCGGAGCCCTCCGGCTTGGCGCCGTCCTTCGGGGTGAGTCCGGTGCCGGAGCCCGGGTTGGTGATCAGGCCGATCAGGATGCCGATCGCGACGGCGATCAGCGAGGTGATCATGAACCAGAGCAGTGTGCGCGATGCCAGCCTGGCGGCGTTGTTGACCTTGCGGAGGTTGGTGATCGACACGAGGATCGCGAAGAAGACCAGCGGGGCGACGGCCAGCTTCAGGAGCTGGACGAAGATGCTGCCTATCTTGTCCAGCGTCGTGTAGAGCCATGAGATGTCCTGGCTGCGGGCGAGCCAGCCGAGTAGGACGCCGAGGACGAGACCGGTGACGATCTGGGCCCAGAACGGGACCCTGGGCAGGGAGAGACCTGGGCCTGAACCGGCCGGCTTGTCGGCCTTGTCGGCCTTGCCGGTGGTGGCGGGCTCGGGATTCGCGGACACGGACACACTCCAGTTGGGCGTACGGGGGTACGGGGACGAGGGGGTGGGGCTGGGGGGTGCGGCGCCCGTGCGTCAGAGGTGGCGCCGCCGCATGAAGCGGGCTCGGATCAGAGCGAGCCGCTACAGACCGCGGACATGCAGCGGCAGAGGTCGACATGCAGGCGCGCCACGAGCGGGACGCTCGCGGCGTGATGGCGCACTGATGTCTTCATGCCCAGTACATTAACACCGGGGCTTATGGAGACTCAAAGGTCTACTTTGAGGCACGGATGCGCCAACTGCCCCTGGAAACACCGATGCCCCAGCTCGGATACGGCTGGGGCGGGCGGGATCGGCGTACGGGTGTGACGAAGCTTACGCGGCGCTTATACAGGGCGGACCGGCTCCGAGCGGGCGGGCCGGGCCCCTCACGGGACGTCCGGACGCCGAGCGGGCCCGGCCGGCGTCCTACTGGGTCGCGCCGTCCTCCTGCGCGCGGTTCGCCTCGAGCCTGGCCTTGGCGCTGTCGACCTTGCCGACGATCTGCGCGGACATCTCGTCGCGCTGCTTGCGGAGCAGGATGAAGCTGAGCGGCGCGGAGACGACGAGCGCGAGCAGCAGCACCCAGACGAAGTTGGAGTCCCCGAGGCCCTTGGGCAGCACGCCGAACTGGACCAGGGCGGCGACAACCACGAAGCTGCCGACGAAGATGCCCAGGCGCATCGCGGTGTAGCGGATCGTGGCGCTCGTTCTGGCGGCGGTCACGGCGGCCCTCTCTCCTCGTGCTCCTCGTTGCGGCGTACGGCAGGGCGTACGACACCCAGTGAAGCACGCCGCCCGGCGTCCCATATCGGGGGGTTGGCTCAGCGCAGCGGCAGCAGCATCGTGATGTCGTCGCGGTCGTCGCCGGGCGCCACCCGTATCGCGTCGGGCACCCGTCCGACCTCCTTGTAGCCGCACGAGGCGTAGAAGCCGTCCACGCCGGTACCGCCCCGGCAGGTGAGCCGTATCGCCTCGACGCCGTCGAAGCCGCGGGCGGCGTCGGCCGCGGCGTGCATCAGGTCCCGGCCGTAGCCCTTGCCCTGGTGGCGCGGGTGGACCATCACCGTGTACAGCCAGACCCAGTGCCGCATCAGCCGGTGGGTGTTGTACGTGAGGAAGGCCGTGGCCGCCACGGCGCCGTCCTCGTCCAGCCCGACGAGCAGCCGGGTCCGGCCCTCGGCGATCGACACGAGGTGCCTGACCAGTTCGGCGCGTACGTCGTCGGGGTTCACCGGCGGCACGAAACCGACCGCGCCGCCCGCGTCGGAGACGTCCGTCCAGAGCGCGACGACGCCTTCGCGCAGGGCGGGGTCGACGGGCGGGTCCAGGATGAACGTAAGCGGCATTCCGCAACGGTAACCATTACCCGGCCCTGTGCTCAACCCCGTTCCGAAACGCGAGAAGCCCCAGCTCAGCGAGCTGGGGCCGCTCAACGGAAGGCAGCCGGAGGTTGCCGGAGTTTCAGAGTCGCATCGGCTGCGGGGTCTCTCGACGGTCGTCGTCGGGGCCCGGGTACTCCCGGATGATCTCGTAGCGCGTGTTGCGCTCGACGGGCCGGAAGCCGGCGTCGCGGATCAGGTCGAGCAGGTCTTCACGGCCGAGCTTGTTCGGCGTGCCGTAGTTGTCCGCGTCGTGCGTGATCTTGTACTCGACGACCGAGCCGTCCATGTCGTCCGCACCGTGCTGGAGGGCGAGCTGGGCGGTCTGGACGCCGTGCATCACCCAGAAGACCTTGACGTGCGGGACGTTGTCGAACAGCAGCCGGGAGACGGCGAACGTCTTCAGCGCCTCGGCGCCGGTGGCCATCGTCGTACGCGCCTGGAGGCGGTTGCGGATCTTGCCGTCCTGCATGTCCACGAAGTCGTGCTGGTAGCGCAGCGGGATGAAGACCTGGAAACCGCCGGTCTCGTCCTGGAGTTCACGCAGCCGCAGTACGTGGTCGACCCGGTGCCTGGGCTCCTCGATGTGGCCGTACAGCATCGTGCACGGGGTCTTGAGACCCTTCTCGTGCGCGAGCCGGTGGATGCGCGACCAGTCCTCCCAGTGGGTGCGGTGGTCGACGATGTGCTGCCGGATCTCCCAGTCGAAGATCTCGGCGCCGCCGCCCGTCAGGGATTCGAGCCCCGCGTCGATCAGTTCGTCGAGGATCTCACTGGCCGTCAGCCCGGAGATGGTCTCGAAGTGGTGAATCTCGGTGGCCGTGAACGCCTTCAGCGAGACCTCCGGCAGCGCCTCCTTGAGAGCCTTCAGCGAGCGCGGGTAGTAGCGCCAAGGAAGCGTCGGGTGCAGCCCGTTGACGATGTGCAGCTCGGTGAGGTTCTCGCCGCGCATCTCCGTGGCGAGGCGGACCGCCTCCTCGATGCGCATGGTGTACGCGTCCTTCTCGCCCGGCTTGCGCTGGAACGAGCAGTACGCGCACGACGCGGTGCACACGTTCGTCATGTTGAGGTGACGGTTGACGTTGAAGTGGACGACGTCACCGTTCTTGCGCGTCCGCACCTCGTGCGCGAGACCGCCGAGCCAGGCCAGATCGTCCGACTCGTAGAGGGCGATTCCGTCCTCACGGGTCAGCCGTTCACCGGCTCTGACCTTCTCCTCCAACTCGCGCTTGAGCCCCACATCCATGACAGATGCAGTCATGCGGCGCCTCCCACTGTGTGTGTCATATGTCCGCCGAACGCCCGGTTATCAGACTCCACCAACCGTACGCCTACGTTTCGTCGGGCAGTTCGCCGACCCGGTTCTCCCACTTGGTGGAGAGCACGATGGTCGTACGGGTCCGCGAGACGCCCTTCGTACTGCCGAGGCGGCGGATCGTCTTCTCCAGACCGTCGACGTCCCCGGCCCGGACCTTGAGCATGTACGAGTCGTCGCCCGCGATGAACCAGCAGTCCTCGATCTCGCTCAGACCGCGCAGTCGGTGCGCGACGTCCTCGTGGTCGGCGGCGTCGGAGAGCGAGATGCCGATCAGCGCGGTGACGCCGAGGCCCAGCGAGGCCGAGTCGACGGTGGCGCGGTAACCGATGATGACGCCCGCGGCCTCCAGCCGGTTGATGCGGTCGGTGACGCTGGGTCCGGAGAGCCCCACGAGCCGGCCGAGTTCGGCGTACGAAGCTCTGCCGTTCTCTCTGAGGGCCTGGATGAGCTGTCTATCCACGGCGTCCATATGCCTGAAGCCTTCCATTGTTCAGCAATCTCGCAAGTTGATAGATGCAATCTAAGGCAGTGCGGCGATGTGAGGGGCGATTCGGGCTAGCGCGCTCCGGAGTCCGGCGCCGGGCCGGGCCCGGTACGGGAGCCGCCCGGGTCCCTGACCCGGCCCAGCTCCCCTTCCCAGCGGCGGTAGAGGCGGTGCGGCACCCCGGCCGCGTCCAGCACGCGTCCGGCCACGAAGTCCACCAGGTCCTGGATGTGCGTCGCTCCCGCGTAGAAGCCCGGGGACGCGGGCAGCACGACGGCGCCCGCCCCGTCCAGGGTCACCAGATGCCTCAGGGTCTGCCCGCCCAGGGGGGTCTCCCGTACGGCGACCACCAGCGGGCGGCGCTCCTTGAGCGTGACGCTCGCCGCGCGTTGCAGCAGGTCCTTCGAGAGCCCGAGCGCGACGCCCGCCACACAGGCCGTCGAGGCGGGAACGATCAGCATCCCCCTGACCGGGTACGACCCCGAGGACGGCCCGGCCGCCAGATCACCGGCGGCCCAGTGCCGTACGTCCGACACGTCGGGGGCGAAGGTGTCCGGCTTCCCGTCGGCGCCCCGGGCCAGCCACGTCCGCAGATCGTCCCGCCAGTGCGCGTCCCGGAAGGAGATCCCCGTCTCGTCGAGCAGCGTGAGGCGGGACGCCCGGCTGACGATCAGGTCGACGCTCTCGCCGGCGTCGAGCAGCCCGCGCAGCACCGCCGCCGCGTACGGGGTCCCCGACGCGCCGGAGACTCCGACGACCCACGGCCGCCGGGGCCGCGCCGTGGGCGGCTCGGCCCGCCGCTCGTCCCGCCGCTCGTGCTCGCGGTCCTCGTGGTCCTCGTGGTCCGATCCGGGTTTCACGCGTCCGACCCTATCCGGCGCCCCGAAGCAGGAACCGGGGACGGTGCCCCGCGCGTTCCAGGGGTGGGAACGCGAGACCCGTTGGGGGGCGAGATGCCGGATTCATCCATCGACAGGACCGCGGTGCGCCGTATCAAGGCGGCCGCCGGTCTCATGCTGGGCTGGGTCGCGCTGCTCTGGGTCCTGGAGGCCGTGGACACCTCGACGGGCGCGCTGGGCACGTACGGGCTGAGCCCGCGTGAGCTGGGCGAGCTGCGCGACGTCATCCCGATGGCCTTCCTGCACCACGGCTTCGACCATCTCGCGTCGAACGCGGTGCCGCTGCTGGTGCTCGGCTTCCTCGCGGCGCTCAGCGGGATAGGCCGCTTCCTGCGCGTCGTCCTCACGATCATGGTGGTCGGCGGTCTGGGCGTCTGGCTGACGGCCGCGGAGAACTCGGTGACGGCGGGCGCATCGGGCGTGGTCTTCGGACTGCTCGGCTATCTGCTGGTCCGCGGTTTCGTGAACCGCAGCGCGGTGGACATCGTGGTGGGTCTGCTGGTCCTGGTGATGTACGGCTCCGCGCTGTGGGGCGTGCTGCCGACGAACCCGTCCGTGAGCTGGCAGGGCCATCTCTTCGGGCTGATCGGCGGCGTGGTGGCGGCGTTCGTGTTCCGCCGCCCCAAGCGCCCGGCGGGCGCGCTCATGTCCTGACCGCCGGGCCGCCCCCCGGTGTGGCGGGGGCGGCTGATCGGGTCCGGGGTGCTCCCCGGGCCCGGGGGCTCCCGGGGTCGGTCAGACCGTCAGACCGCGGACGAGCAGATCGAGCAGCGCGCAGATGAACAGCGCCATCCCGATGAAGCCGTTCACGGTGAAGAAGGCCCGGTTGAGCCGGGACAGATCGTTCGGCTTCACGACCTGGTGCTCGTAGAGGAACGCGGCGCCAACGATCAGCAGGCCGATCCAGAAGAACAGGCCCGCGTCGGTGGCCAGCGCGTACCAGACCAGCAGGGCGGTGGTCACGGCGTGCGAGACCCGTGCGCCGTACAGCGCGGCGGGAATGCCGAAGCGCGCCGGGACGGACTTCACACCGTGCGCCCGGTCCGCCTCGACGTCCTGGCTGCCGAAGATCAGGTCGAAGCCGCCGATCCAGATGCCGACGGCGAGACCGAGGATCACCGCGTCCCAGGACCACTCGCCCGTGACGGCGATCCAGGCGCCGACCGGGCCCATGGCCTGGGCGAGGCCGAGGATGGCGTGCGGGAAGTTCGTGAAGCGCTTCCCGTACGGATAGACGACCATCGGGACCACGGCGACGGGTGCGAGCACCAGACAGAGCGGGTTCAGCAGCGCGGCGGCGCCGAGGAACACCGCGAGCGCGACGAGCGCGCCCGTCCACGCGGAGCGCACCGAGACCGCGCCGGTGACCAACTCCCGGTTGGCGGTACGGGGGTTACGGGCGTCGATCTCGCGGTCGATGATCCGGTTGCAGGCCATCGCGAAGGTCCGCAGACCCACCATCGCGACGGTGACGAGCAGCAGCCGCCCCCAGTGGATGTTCCGGTCGAGCTGGAACATGGCCGTCAGCGAGGCGATGTAGGCGAACGGCAGCGCGAAGACCGAGTGCTCGATCATCACGAGCCGCAGGAACGCCCGCGTCCTGCTGCCGGACGGCGCGGGGTCGGGCCGGCCTTGTCGTCCCTGCCCGACGAGTCGGTCGGCTCCCTCTGCGGCACTGCTCACAGGCCGTACTCCCTCCAGCGCTTCGTCACCCGGTCCGCGGTCTCCGGGTCGGACTCGACCATCTCCGGCCAGCCGCCGTCCCGCGTGTACCCCTCCTCGGGGAGTTTGCGCGTGGCGTCGATACCGGCCTTGCCGCCCCAGAACTGCTGGTACGAGGAGTGGTCGAGGTGGTCGACCGGGCCCTCCACGACCGTCAGGTCCCGCGAGTAGTCGGTGTTGCCCAGCGCCCGCCAGGACACCTCGTGCAGATTGTGGACGTCGCAGTCCGCGTCGACGACGACGATCAGTTTGGTGAGGGACATCATGTGCGCGCCCCAGATGGCGTGCATCACCTTCTGCGCGTGCTTCGGGTACTTCTTGTCGATCGCGACGATCGCGCAGTTGTGGAAGCCGCCCGACTCGGGCAGGTGGTAGTCGACGATGTCGGGCACGATGATCTTGAGCAGCGGCAGGAAGAACCGTTCCGTCGCACGCCCCAGCGGGCCGTCCTCCGTCGGCGGCCGGCCGACCACGATCGACTGGAGCAGCGGGCGCTTGCGCATCGTCACACAGTCGATGGTCAGCGCGGGGAAGGGTTCCTGCGGTGTGTAGAAGCCGGTGTGGTCGCCGAACGGCCCCTCCGGCAGCATCTCGCCCGGCTCCAGCCAGCCCTCGATGACGACCTCGGCGTTGGCCGGCACCTGGAGCGGCACCGTACGGCAGTCGACCATCTCGATCCGCTTGCCCTGGACGAAGCCGGCGAAGAGGTACTCGTCGATGTCACCGGGCAGCGGGGCGGTGGAGGCGTACGTCACGGCGGGCGGGCAGCCGAAGGCGATCGCGACGGGCAGCCGTTCACCGCGCCTGGCGGCGACCTGGTAGTGGTTGGCGCTGTCCTTGTGGATCTGCCAGTGCATGCCGATGGTGCGCTTGTCGTGGCGCTGGAGCCGGTAGAGCCCGAGGTTGCGGACGCCGGTCTCCGGGTGTTTGGTGTGGGTCAGACCGAGGTTGAAGAACGATCCGCCGTCCTCGGGCCAGGTGAAGAGCGCGGGCAGCCGGTCCAGGTCGACGTCGTCACCGGTGAGGACGACCTCCTGCACGGGCGCGCTGCCGGGCTTCACCTTCTTCGGCGGCACGTGGGTCATCGTGCCGAGCTTCCCGAACGCCTCGCGCACACCCACGAAGCCCTGCGGCAGTTCGGGCTTGAGCAGCCCGCCGATCTTCTCGCTGATGTCCGTGTACGCCTTGAGCCCGAGCGCCTTGAGCAGCCGGCGGTCCGTCCCGTACACGTTCATCGCCAGGGGCATGTCCGAGCCCTTGACGTTCTCGAAGAGAAGCGCGGGACCGCCGGCCTTGTTCACCCGGTCGACGATCTCACCGACTTCCAGATACGGATCGACCTCGGCCTTGATGCGCTTGAGGTCACCGTCGCGCTCCAGCGCCCGGAGCAGAGAGCGAAGATCGTCGTAAGCCATGCGGTCCAGTATCTGCTACTCGCTACCCTGGACCTGTAACCGGGGCCACCGCTCCGTACTCGATCTCCATTCCCAGGGGGACCGCCATGCTTCGGGTGCTGATGATTCTGGTGCCGCTGGCTCTCAGCATCTACGCGTTCATCGACTGCATCACCACCGACGAGAAGGACGTCCGCCACATCCCCAAGCCCATCTGGGCCGTTCTGGTGCTGCTCTTCCCGCTGGTCGGCTCGATCGCCTGGCTGATCGTGGGCAGGAAGCCCACGGCCGGTACGGGGTCGGCGGGCCGCCGCGGCGGGTGGGTCGCGCCCGACGACAACCCCGAATTCCTGAAGTCCCTTGAGAAGAACGGCGGCGGCGACCAGGGCGGCGGGGACGGGACCGGGGAAGCCGTGAAGGACGGGACGAAGCCGGCCGCGGACACGGACGCGGCGGCCGAGTTGGAGCGGCGTGAGGCCGATCTGCGGCGCCGCGAGGCCGAGATCGAGCGCCGCGAGAAGGGCGGCAGCGCCGACGACGTCCCGCCCGCGAGCTGAGACCGCGGGCCGGGCGGGCGGTACCGCGCCGCATCCGGAACCAGGTCCAGGTCGCCACGTCCAGGTCCACGACTGCGGGGGGGGGGGGGGGGGGGGGGGGGGGGGGGGGGGGGGGGGGGGGGGGGGGGGTGTGGGGGGGGGGGGGTTTGCTT
>NZ_JBVJNN010000002.1:327731-365431 GCF_055583685.1 Streptomyces sp. NPDC104581 | reverse complement strand
CCCCCCCCCCCCCCCCCCCCCCCCCCCCCCCCCCCCCCCCCCCCCCCCCCCCCCCCCCCCCCCCCCCCCCCCCCCCCCCCCCCCCCCCCCGGGACAAGGGGGAGGCGGTTCAGGGGCCCGCGGTCCCGGGCAGCTTCGCCGGCACCGGGCCGGGAGCGCCCAGGGGCGCGGGCAGCGGGCCACCGCGCAGCAGTGTGCCGCAGATGACGGCGCCCGCCGCGAAGATGGCGGCGCACCACCAGAAGACGGTGGTGTAACCGTCGATGGCCGCGAGGTGGAACTGCTCCGGCGTCGGGCGTCCCCGCGCATGACTGTCCAGGTACGCGGTGGTGGCGCCGGCCGCGATCGAGTTGAGCAGCGCGGTGCCGATGGCGCCGCCGAGCTGCTGGCCGGTGCTGATGCTCGCCGAGGCGATGCCCGCGTCCTGCGGAGCCACTCCGGAGGTACCGGTGCGGAGCACGGAGGCGAAGACGAAACCCATGCCGAGTCCGGCGACCATGGTCGGCCCGAGCAGGGCGGCGGCATAGCCCGAATCGGCGTCGATCCCGGTCAGCAGGGCCATCCCCGTCGCGTTGAGCAGCAGACCGGCGATGACGAGCGGCCTGGGGCCGAATCTCGGCATCACCACGATGTTGCCGACGTTGGCCCCGACGGCGGTGAGCGCCACCATGGGCAGCAGGGCGACGCCCGAGGTGATCGCCGAGTAGTCCAGGGTGGTCTGCATGTAGTACACGAGGAACAGGAAGATGCCGAACATGCAGGCGCCGACGATCAGCATCGTCAGATAGGCGCCGCCCCGGTTGCGGTCGAGGACGAGCCACGGCGGCAGCAGGGGCTGCGCGGCGCGTGCCTGCCAGAGGACGAACACGACCAGCAGCACGCCGCCCGCGGCCAGGAAACCCCATGTCGACGGGGTGCCCCAGCTGTGCGAGGCCGCGTTGGAGAAGCCGTAGACCAGGCAGAACATGCCGGCCGACACCGCCACCACACCGGGGATGTCCAGTCGGGATCCCGGCTTCCCGGTCCCCTTGGCCATCGGCAGCGAGGCTCCGAGCATCACGATCGCGGCGAAGAGCAGATTGATGTACATGCACCAGCGCCAGGACAGGGAAGAGGTCAGCGAACCGCCGATGATCAGTCCCAGGCCCGCGCCGCTGGCCGCGACCGCGCCGAAGGCGCCGAACGCCCTGCCGCGTTCCCCGGGGTCGGTGAAGGTGGTGGTCAGCAGGGCCAGCGCGGCCGGCGCCAGCAGCGCGCCGAAGGCGCCCTGGCAGGCGCGGGCCGTCACCAGCATCTCGAAGTTGACCGCGGCCCCGCCGACGGCCGAGGCGGCCGCGAAGCCGCCCGCCCCGATGAGGAAGGTCGCCTTGCGGCCGATCAGGTCGACCAGCCGCCCGCAGAACAGCAGCAGGCTGCCGAACGCCAGCGAGTACGCGGTGACGATCCACTGCCGGGCGGCGTCGGTGACGCCCAGGTCGTCCTGCGCCGAGGGCAGCGCGAGGTTCATCACCGTCACGTCGAGCACCACCATGAGCTGGGCGACGCAGATGACGCCGAGGATCAGCCACCGCTCAGGTTCCCCGCCCGTCGTCCCGGTCGCCGCCGGGCCCCGTGCTTCCCCGGGAGCCGCTTTCTCAGTTGCCACGATCATCTCTCCTCGTCACATCGATGGGACCTTGGCACTCCCTTGGAGCGGCCCCGGCGGCGGAATGTGACATGGCCGGCCGCGCGGGTCCGGCTCGCGGTCCACGGGAGGGGTCCAGCGGCGGACACCGTCCGGCGCGCTCAGCCGGTGCGCCGGACGCGGTCCCCCGCGTCCCGGGCCAGGACGCGGGAGAGCGCGTCGCCCAGCACGCCCGCCGGGTCCGCACCGCCGGCCACTCCGCGCCATGCCACGTGGTTGTCGGGGCGTACGAGTACGGCCCCCTCGTCGGTGATCTGACGCACCGCCGCCCACTCCCCGTCGCCGTCGGTGAATTCCGCGCCGCTCCCGATGCGGGCCACGGTGATCGGGACCGAGAACTGCTCGGCGATCCGCTCGGCCGCCTCGCACCACGGTGTTCCCGCCGGGCCGGTGAGCAGCGCGAAGCGGGTCGAGGCGCCGGTCAGGTCGTGGGTCGACAGACGGCGCCCGTCGTGCGCGATCCAGGCGTGCGGCAGCAGATGACCGGGGCGGGTCGTCGGGTGGTGCACGTCGCCCATGGGGGCGCGCGGTGGCGGCTGGCTGCCGTCACCGACGACCGCCCCCTCCTCGTACACGAAGCCGATCTCCAGGTCGTGCGCCTGGCACTCGGCGCGGTGGGTGCCGAAGATCTCCGCGCCCCGTGCCCGTGCGGCGGCGCCGACCGGGGACGGCTCGAAGTACGTGGCGAACGCCGACGACCGGTGCTCCGGCGGGATGTGCGCGCCGAGGCCGATGGCGGCGTCGGTCATGACCCGGTGGTGGAACCAGGTGGACAGTCCCCAGTCGACGTTCTGCCCGCCGACCGGCCGCCGCTCCGTCTCGTAGGTGTCGAGCAGAGCGTCGCCGGCGCGACCGGTGAGTACCGCGGCCAGCTTCCACGCGAGGTTGTGCACGTCCTGGATACCGCCGTTGAGGCCGAGCCCGGTGGTGGGCGGCTGGCGGTGCGCCGCGTCGCCGGCCAGCAGGACCCGGCCGTACCGGTAGCGGTCGGCGAGCACCCCCTCGACGGTCCACCGGGTCAACCTGTGCAGGGTGAGGTCCAGTTCGGGAAGGCCGAGCACCTCACGCATGCGGGCGACGACCGCGCGCTCGTCGGAGCGGTCGGTGTCGCCGAGGGCGAAGTGCAGGCCCCACTCCTCGCAGTCGCGTCCCCAGGTGGGGCCCATCTCCAGCAGGGTGCTGGAGAGGTCCGGGCGGTAGGGGTTCACGAACCAGGTGATGATCGTGCCGTCGTGCCACCAGGCCGACAGGTCGGCGGAGAAGTACGCGGTCGTGACGTCGGCCATGCCGGGCGTGCCCCGCATCTCGACACCGAGGGCGGCACCGGCCGTCCGGCCGCCGTCGGCCGCGATCATGTAGCGCGCCGCGACCTTCACGATCTCGCCGGTCCGGGTGTCGCGGATCTCGGCGTGCACGCGGTCGCCGTCGTCGGTGAAGGCGGTCAGTTCGTGGCCGAACAGGACCCGCCCCGGATTGCGCTCATCGGCGTGTTGGCGCAGGACGGGCTCCAGCCGGAGCTGCGGCAGTTTGGTGGTCGTGACGGGGCCCGCGGCGGCGTAGGTCTCGCTCAGCGCGCCGCCGCCGAAGGCGTCCATCTCATGGATCACCCGCGCGTCCAGCGGCCCGTCGCCGGTGAGCGTGGTCTGCCAGCGCACCTTGCCGAACTTCTCCAGCGGCGCCCCCCGTTCGGCGACCTCGCCGTCGAGTCCGTGCTGGCGGAAGATCTCCATGGTGCGCTGGTTGAGGTAGTGGGCCCTCGGCAGTACGGACGTGTCGGGGTGCCGTTCCACCAGCAGGTGGTCGACACCGTGGTCGGACAGGAAGACGGAGGCGGACAGGCCGCACCCGCCGCCGCCCACTATCAGAACCGGAACCTCGACTGCTTCCATCATCGGCCTTCCATGACATGAGGTGGCGGCCCGAACCGCAGCCTGGAGACAGCTTCGGCGGAGGGAATTGGCCGGGGCTACAAGACGGGTTGGCACCGGCTTGGCGGCGCGAATGGCCTGGTCACGGGGCGGACGGGCACCTGGCCGCGACCTGGTCGGCGCCCGGCACACTCGCTTTCTCTGTCACTAAGTGACATACTGTCGCTAGAAGACATCGAAGAGAGGATGATGAGGCGCCATGACGACGGCGAAGCGCGGCGGAGGAGGAATGAGCGAGCAGCGCCGGCTGCGACTGCGGCTGGAGATCTCGCGGGAGGCCGCGCGCCTGTTCTGGGACCAGGGAGTGGCCGCCACGAGCGGCGATCAGATCGCGGACGCGGTGGGGCTCTCCACACGCACCATCTGGCGCCACTTCCGCAGCAAGGAGAGCTGCGCCGAGCCGATCGTCATGCAGGGCGTAGTCACCCTGCTGAGCGTGCTGCGCGCCTGGCCCCGTGACAGCTCCCTCGAAGACCATCTGGTCGCGCGGCTGGGCACGTTCCGCCACGAGGCGCCGCCCGTCGATCTCGCCGACGAGATGCTCGCGATGAAGATGATCCGGCTCGCCGACACCGAGCCGGCACTCCGCACGGCGTGGCTGATGGCCTGCGACCAGACGGAGCGGCAGCTGTGCGTGATCATCAGCGACCGCCTCGGGATCCCGGCCGGTGAACCGCAGGTCCGGATGCACGCCGCCGCGGCCGCCGCCGTCGTCCGGGTGCTGGACGAGCACATCGGCGCCGCGCTCCTCTCCGGCGCCGACGTCTCGGAGTTCAGCGACGTGACGACCGTCGCCCGGCGCTACGCCCGTGCGATCCGCACGGCGACCGGTTCCGCGATCGGCGACGCCGTCGACTGACGACGCCGGTCGCCCGGATCGCGACACACCGGACCGACCCGAGCCCCGACGAACCAAGACAGCCGAACCAAGGAGGACTGCCCCCATGTCCACCCAACTGTCCGCCACCGCACGACAGGCCCCGCACATCGAGGTCGAGGAGTTCTTCGGCGCACCCGTCCGCACCGGCGCGTCCATCTCGCCGGACGGCGGCAGAATCGCCTATCTCGCGCCGTGGCGGGGGCGGTTGAACGTATGGGTGGAGAGCGTCGGACCGGACGAGGACGCGCGCTGTGTCACCGCCGACGACAACCGCAGCGTGCACATCTACCACTGGGCCGACGACCCTCGGTGGCTGCTCTACCAGCAGGACGGTGACGGCGACGAGAACTGGCACCTGTTCCGGGTCGACCTGACGGACCCGGACGCCCCGGCGGTCGACCTCACCCCCTTCCCCGGAGCCACGCTGGTGGGCTTCGAGCAGCCCGTCACCCGGCCGGGCAAGGCACTGCTCCATCTGAACCACCGGAACCCGACCCAGTTCGACCTCTACGAACTCGACATCGCCGGCGGCGAGTTGACGATGCTGGCGGAGAACCCCGGCCAGGTCGCCGGCTGGCTCTACACGGCGTCGGGCGAGCTGTACGCGGAGACCTGGACGGCCCGCGGCGACATCGAGCTGGCGCGGTGGAACACCCCCACGGGGACACCGCGCACGGTCACCACGTTCGACGGCGCCGACTACCCGCTGGGCATCAGGCCGTTCCAGCTCACCCCGGACGGCACGGGCGCCTGGATCGGCTCCAACCGGGACACCGACCGGACCCGGCTGGTCCGGCTCGATCTGGCGACCGGTCTGGAGACCGAGGTCGACAGCCATCCGGAGTTCGACCTCGACACCCGTTCCACCGTCTTCCCCACCCTCCCCTCGCCACTCATCCACGACCGGGGCACCGGTGAGCTGATCGGCGCGCGCTACCTCGGCGAGCGGCAGGTCATCCACCCGCTGGACCCGGACTTCGCCGCGGTGCTGGAGAACCTGGAGAAGCTGTCCGACGGCGATGTGGCGGCGCTGTCCGGGGACACCAGCGGGCAGCACTGGGTGGTCAGGTTCACCCATCACCGCGACCCCGGTGTCACCTACTACTACGACCACACGACCGGGCACAGCCGGCTCCTCTTCCGGCCGTACCCGCATCTGGACCCCGACACCCTCGCCCCCATGACACCGGTCACGGTCACCGCACGCGACGGGCTGGCCCTCCCGTCGTACCTGACCCTGCCCCTGGGCGTCGAACCGGCCGGGCTCCCGACGGTCCTGCTGGTCCACGGCGGACCGTGGTCCCGCGACAGCTGGGGCTACGACCCGGTCGCACAGCTGCTGGCCAACCGCGGCCACGCGGTGCTCCAGGTCAACTTCCGCGGCTCGGCCGGCCACGGCAAGGCGTTCCAGAAGGCAGGTATCGGAGAACTGGCCGGAAAGATGCACGACGACCTCGTCGACGCCGTCGAGTGGGCGGTCGCCGAGGGGTACGCGGACCGGGACCGTGTCGCGATCTTCGGTGGTTCCTACGGCGGTTACGCCGCCCTGGTCGGAGCCGCCTTCACCCCGGGGGTCTTCGCCGCCGCGATCGACTTCTGCGGTGTCTCCAACCTGGTCACCTTCCTGCGGACCGTACCGGAGTTCACCAAGCCGCAGCTGATCAACAACTGGTACCTCTACGCCGGTGACCCCGAGGACCCGGAGCAGGCCGCCGACCTGTGGGCCCGCTCCCCCATCAGCCGGGTGGACGACATCCGCACCCCGCTGATGGTGGTCCAGGGCGGCAACGACGTACGCGTCGTCAAGGCCGAGTCCGAGCAGATCGTCGGCGCGCTGCGCGACCGCGGCGTCGAGGTCGAGTACCTGCTCAAGGAGAACGAGGGCCACGGCTTCGTGAACCCCGAGAACATCATCGACGTCTACCGCGCGGCCGACCGGTTCCTCGCCCGCCACCTCCGCTGACATCGGCACGCACCGACCCACAACCCTTGGTGAGTTGATCTCGCGTCATGACTGAACCCACACCTCCCACACCCCCCACGTCCATACCCCCCACCCACCGCGCGAGCGCCCCGCACGAGCCCGACGGAACGGCGCGGCCGAAGCCGAAGCAGACACCGCTGGATCAGATGGGCGGCCCGTCCGGGCTGGTCTACATGGGTCTGCCGGTTGTGGCCTTCGTCGTCGCCAACTCCGCGTTCGGCCTCGCGGTGGCCATCGGCACCGCCGTCGGCGTCGCGGCCGCGATCGCCGTACTGCGCCTGGTCCGCAAGGAACCGGTCCAGCCCGCGCTCTCCGGTCTGTTCGGGGTCGCGGTCGCGGCCTTCGTCGCGTGGAAGACCGGATCGGCCAAGGGCTTCTTCCTGACCGGCATCTGGAGCAACGTCGCCCTCTGCGCGCTCTTCCTGGTCTCTGTCCTCGTACGCCGCCCGCTGGCGGGTGTCGTCTGGGGCGCGCTCAACGGCACCGGCACCGCCTGGCTGAAGGACAAGCCCTCACGCCGCTACTACGACATCGCCACCCTCACGCTCGTCGGGATCTTCGCGGCCCGCTCCGCCGTCTGGCAGTGGCTCTACGACGAGGACCGCACCGGCTGGCTGGCCGTCGCGCGGATCGCGATGGGCTATCCGCTCCTCGCGCTCGGCCTGCTGGTGGTCCTGTGGGCCGGCCGGCGCTCGGGCAGGCGGCTCAAGGCGCTGTCGGAGCGGCGGCGGCACGCCTGACCGGCCGGCCGACCCTGACGGATCATCGCGCGATCGAGGAGGAGACATGCGACAGACTCCCGGCCCGACCCTGCCCCAGCACCTCTACCTGCTCTGCTACACCGTCGACAAAGGCAAGTTCGAGCTGGGCAACCTCCAGGGGCGCGGCCAGTTGCTGCGCGCCGGGGCGCTGACCGAACTGACCCTCGCCGGACTGGCCGCGGCCGAGGGGCGCAAGGTCGTACGGCGTCCGGGCGGGGCGCCGGCCGATCCCTTCGCCGCCGAGGTGCTGGGCGACCTCCCCGAGCGGAAGCCGAAGGGCTGGCTCCAGTTCGTGCACAACAAGGCCCACACGGCGGAGAAGCCGGTCCGTGACCAGCTCGCCGGGACGGGTGCGATCACGGTCAGCCGCGAGAAGCGGCTCGGACTCCCCGTCGACCGGGTGACGGTCAGCGACCCGCGGCAGGTGCTCGCCCTTCAGAAGCGCGTACGCGACGCCGTGTTCGGCGCGCCCGGTCCGGCGACCGTCCCGGTGGACGTGCTGACGATGGCGGTGTTCGCGACCGAGGTGGAGGTGACCAGCGTGCTCTCCGGCAAGGAGCGCCGCGAGCACAAGCAGACCCTCAAGGCGCTCGCCGGACACTACGACACCCTCGTGCCCGGCCTGCGCAAGGCGCTGCGCGACTCCTACCTGTCGAGCCGGGCGGTCGGGGGCGGCTGGGGAAGCTGAGCCCCGGCCGCCGCCGGACACCGCCCGGGGACCCCGGTCACGGGGTCGTCGTGGAGACCACGTACACGTGGGGCATCGCCGGATCGCTCAGATCGACGGTGATGTCCTGCGTGGGGCGTGGGTCCTTCTGTCTGTGCGTGGTGCCCGACCAGACGCGGGTGGGAACGAAGTCCCAGCCGACGGTGCGCGAGTCGCGAGGCGCGATCGTCACGTTGCCCTCCTTCAACTCCGAGCGGTGCGAGCCCAGTTCGGTGAGGAAGGTGTCGAGCCGCCCGGACGTGACATTGAACTGCACATAGAGACGGCTGGACTTCCAGTTGCTCGTCTCGTAGTAGCGCACGTTGGTGGCCCGTGCGGGGATCGGCACCTCGAAGACGCGCTGTTTCATCCGCGACGGCACCGCGTCCGTGAGGCCGGTCGCCGAGGACTCCAGCTCCTTGTCGAGCCCGCTGCGCCGGCTCTGGCCCGCGGAGATCACCAGATAGCCGGCGGGGATGCCGATGAGCAGCACGATCACTATCGCCGTCACCCACCGGCGGCGGACCATGTGCCGGTGGTTCTCCGGCGGCTTCGGGACGTCGTCGGGGGGCGTCGACTGGCGGGGCACGGTCATGAGGGAGGTTCCTGGCTGGTGCGGGGGGCGCGGCTGGGACTCGTACGGCGGTCTCGCGGCGGGCCGGACGGCTCCGGCGCGCCGGTCGCCCGCGTCCCCGGCTCCGGTTCCGGCTCCGTCGTGGGCGCCGGGCCGTGCTCCGGCCCGGCCCCCGCGGCGGACTCCCGCCGTTCCCGCACCGCCGCGGCGCGGGACTCCTCGGCCTCGCGCAGCTCCTGCTCCTCGCGCAGGTCCTGCGGCATCCGGCCGGTGCGGATGGCCTCCGCGTACAGCTCGTACTTCTCGTACCGCTCAAGTCGGCGCCGGTTGGCCCGGCGGAAGCGGCGGGCGACGAGCCGGGAGAGGTCGGCCGCGCCGACCATGCCCGCCTCCGGGCCGAGCTGCGCCTTGGCGATCCGGGCCTCTGGCCGGTAGCCACGCCCGGTGAGCTGGCGGCGGAACGCCTCCCTGGCGGGGCCGATCAGCAGATCGTCCGCCGCGCTGACACCGCCGCCGATGACGAAGCAGGACGGGTCGAGCGCCGCCGCCAGGTTCGCGATGCCGACGCCGAGCCACTGACCGATCTCCTGGAGCAGTTCGACGCACATCGCGTCGCCCTCGCGGGCCAGCTCGGTGATCAGCGGTCCGGTGATGTCGGGGATGTGGCCCTTGACGCGTTCGATGAGGTTGTAGGCCACCGGGGAGTCGGCGGCGGCCAGCTCCCTGGCCTCCCTGACCAGCGCGTTGCCCGAGCTGTACTGCTCCCAGCAGCCCCGGTTGCCGCACGGGCAGCGGTGTCCGGCGGGCACCACCTGCATATGGCCGAACTCGCCGGCCACGCCGTACTTGCCCCGCTTGACCCGGCCGTCCTCCAGTATGGCGCCGCCGATACCGGTACCGAGCGTGATCATGACGAGATGGTCCTCGCCGCGCCCGGCGCCGAAGCGCCACTCCGCCCAGGCGGCGGTGTTCGCGTCGTTGTCGACCATCACGGGGACGGCGAGCCGGGAGGAGACGGAGTCCCTGAGCGGTTCGTCGCGCCAGGCCAGGTGCGGGGCGAAGAGGACCTTCGCCCGGTCGGCGTCCACCCAGCCGGCGGCGCCGATGCCGACGGCGTGCACGTCGTGCCGGTCGGAGAGGTCGAGCACCAGCTCGACGATGGTGTCCTCGACGACCTTCGGGCTCTTGGACTTGTCCGGTGTCTCGGTGCGGATCTTCTCCAGGATGTTGCCGTCCGGGTCGACGACCCCGGCCATCACCTTCGTACCGCCGATGTCGATCCCGACGGTCGGCACGCGCGGCGCGGAGGCGTGCGAGCGGCGTTCGCGGGTGCCGACGGTCCGCAGGACGGTGGCGCGCGCGGAGCCGCGGTGGGTGAGATCACGGTAGGTACTCATCGGACGGGCCCCCTCGGGTGCCGGGGAGCCGCCGTACGCCGGGGGTCCGCCGAGCCGGGGCGGGGGCTGTGACGACACGCCCCGGGCTGTGTCCGCCGGGTCCCGGGGCCGCCGGCCGGGCGGTGGGCGCTGCTACCGGAACGCGGCCTGGGTGCTCGCACGTGTCGTGTCGTCCCTGCGGATCGGGGGCGCACCGAACCGGGTGTCCGGAACGGCGGCGGTGGACGGTTGCCCACCACCGCCGATTCTGCCATCCGGGCGGTACGGAGGTCGGTCAGGGCTTGGCGGTGCCGCCGGTCGGTTCGCCGTTCGCGTCCCCGTCGACAGGATGTCCGTCCGTCTCCACCGGGCGGCCACCCAGATGGGCCGGAACGGGCGCCTTGGCCAGCTCGTGGCTGAGCTCCTCCAGCTCCGAGCCGCCCGCCATCTGGCGCGTCAGCTCGTCCAGGGTGATGGACTCCCTGGTGTGGCTGCCGGCCATCACACCGCGCTTGAGCAGGACGAACCGGTTGCCGACGAGATGGGCGTGGTGCGGGTTGTGGGTGATCAGGACCACGCCGAGACCCGCGTCGCGCGCCGCGGCCACGTACTTCAGTACGACTCCGGACTGCTTCACGCCGAGCGCCGCGGTCGGCTCGTCCAGGACGAGGACCTTCGCGCCGAAGTGCACGGCGCGCGCGATCGCCACGCACTGCCGTTCGCCGCCGGACAGGGTGCCGATGGGCTGGTCGACGTCGCGCAGGTCGATGCCCATCCGCAGCAGTTCCGCACGGGTGGTGCGGCGCATCAGCTCCACGTCGAGGCGCCTGAAGGGGCCGGCGCCCTTCGTCGGCTCGGAGCCGAGGAAGAAGTTCCGCCAGACCGGCATGAGCGGTACGACGGCGAGGTCCTGGTAGACGGTGGCGATGCCCAGGTCCAGCGCCTCGCGCGGCGAGCCGAGCGTGGTCTCCGTGCCATCGATGCGGAATTCGCCCGCGTCGTGCCGGTGCAGACCCGCGATGATCTTGATGAGGGTGGACTTGCCCGCGCCGTTGTCACCGAGCACACAGGTGATCTCGCCCGCGCGCACCTCCAGCGAGACGCCTTCGAGGGCGCGGATGTTGCCGTAGTACTTGCTGACGCCGTCCAGTTCGACCAGGGGTGTCGTGGGCGTGCCGGTCATCGGGTTGCCTCCGCGCGCTTGCGGACCCATGCGTTGAGCAGGGTGGCCAGAAGGAGCATCGCTCCGAGGAAGAACTTGAACCAGTCCGGGTTCCACTCCGCGTACACGATGCCCTTGCTGGTCATGCCGAAGATGAAGGCACCGACCGCGGAGCCGATCGCCGAGCCGTAACCGCCGGTGATCAGACAGCCGCCGATGACCGCGGCGATGATGTAGATCAGCTCGTTGCCGACGCCCTCTCCGGACTGGACGACGTCGAACGAGAAGAGCAGGTGCTGGCCGGAGACCCAGGCGCAGAAGCCCACGCCCATGTAGAGGCCGATCTTCGTCAGCCGGACCGGGACGCCGACGGCGCGGGCGGCCTCGGCGTTGCCGCCGACCGCGAAGATCCAGTTGCCGAAGCGGGTCCGGAGCAGGATCCAGGTCGCCAGGGCGACCAGCCCCGCCCACCACAGGATGGTCACCTTCAACTCGACCCCGCCGAGGGTCAGTTCGGAGGCGAAAAGTTTACGGGCCGACTCGAAGCCCTCCATGTCGCCGATGCTCTTGGTCGAGACCGTGCCGCTGATCAGCTTGGTCAGACCGAGGTTGAGACCGGTGAGCATCAGGAACGTGCCGAGGGTGATGATGAAGCTCGGCAGTTTCGTCCGCGTCAGCATGAAGCCGTTGAACACCCCGATGGCCAGGGTGACCAGCAGGGACACGAGGACGCCGACCCAGACGTTGGCCGTCATCTGGTAGCTGAACATCGAGGAGATCAGCGCCGAGCTGGTCACCAGCACACCGGCGGAGAGGTCGAACTCACCGCCGATCATCAGCAGCGCCACCGGCACCGCCATGATGCCGATCGTCGACGCCGCGTACAGGACGGTGCCGAAGCTGGACGCCTTGAGGAACGAGTCGGCGACGACGGCGAAGAAGAGGAAGACCGCCAGGGCGCCGACGACGGCGCCCAGTTCGGGCCTGCCGAGCAGCTTGCGCAGCGTCGAGTCGCCGAGCAGCCGCTCGTCCCCGGCCGGGCCGCCGTCCCCGCCGTCGCCCGGCCGGTCCTTCACGGGTGGTGCGGTTGTGGTCATCGGGTCCCTCGCTCCGCGTATTTCTCCAGCTCGGCCGCGTCCTGCTTGCTGATGATCTGCGGGCCGGTGAGCACCGGGAGCCCGCCGCCGAGTACGTCGGCGTTGTACCGGTGGAGCCAGAGCAGATCGACGGCCTCGTACCCCTGGAGATACGGCTGCTGGTCGACGGCGAAGCCGAGCCGGCCCGCCTTGAGCGAGCCCGCGACGGCCTCGTTGAGGTCGAAGGTGTCGATCTCGGCGTCGCTGCCCGCCGTCTCCTTCGCCTTGACGGCGGTGTCCGCGAAGGGCGCGCCGAGCGTCACGACGGCGTCGATGCTCTTGTCCGCCTGGAGCTTCGCCTCGATGGACGCCTGTACGTCGGGCATGTTGGTGCCGTCGACGTACAGGTTCTGCATCGTGCCGTCGAAGGTCTTCTTCGCCCCCGCGCAGCGCTGCTCGTGGCCGACGTTGCCCTGCTCGTGCAGGACGCAGAGGGCCTTCTTCCTGCCGCGTTCGTCCAGTTCGTCGCCGACGGCCTCACCGGCGATCGACTCGTCCTGGCCGATGTGGGTGAGCGCGCCGAACTGCTTCGACTGCTCGGAGCCCGAGTTGACGGTGATCACCGGTATGCCGGCCTTGGTGGCCTTGGCGACGACGGCCTTCATCGCGTCGGGCTTGGCGAGCGTGACGATCAGCCCGTCGACGCCCTTGTCGATGTACGACTGGACGAGCTGGGCCTGCTGCTGGCCCTCGTCGCTGTGCGCGTACAGGAAGTTGATGTTGTCCTTGACCGCCGCCTGCTCGGCGCCCTTCTGGACGATGTCCCAGAAGGTGTCGCCGTCTCCCGAGTGGGTGACCATGGCGAAGGTCCACTTCGGCGTGTTCACCGCGGCCCGCCCCTGTGCCTCGGCCGCCGCGGCCCGCTCCTCGGCGCGCTTGCCGCCGGTGCTGCTGCATCCCGCCAGGGACGCCGCCCCGAGAACCGCCGCCAGCACCGCGCCCATCGCGCGTACCCCTGTCCGACCCCTTGCCACGACGCAGTGCCCTTCTTGCCGTACTTCCCGGTACCGCCGGGCACGGTGGGACCCGGCCCGGCGGCCCAAGTATCGGTCATGGCTGTTCGGGCCCCGTTCATCGGGTCTGGGCACGCGCATGTCATCGGGTGGTGACGGCTGTCCGTCATCGGGTGCCGCGTGCGGTGAACTTCTCCAGCGCCGGGACGTCCTTCTCGGTGACGAGGGCGGGTCCGGTGAGTACGGGCTTCCCGCCGCCGATGACGTTTCCGTTGTTCCTGTGGAGCCACAGCTCGTCGACGGCGAGATAGCCCTGGAGGTAGGGCTGCTGGTCGACGGCGAAGCCGATCTCCTTGGCCTTGAGCTGCTTGACCACGTCCGCGTTGAGGTCGAAGGTGTTGATCTCGGCGCCGGACCCGGCGCTCTCCTTGGCCTTCACGGAGGCGGCGGCGAAGGGCGCGCCGAGCGTCACGACGGCGTCGATGTCCTTGCCGCTCTGGAGCTTCGCCTCGATCGACGACGTCGAAGCGGGCATGTTGGTGCCCTCGACGTTCAGATTCTCCACCGTGCCCTCGAAGGTCTTCCCGACCCCTGCGCAGCGGCCTTCGAGCGAGACGTTGCCCTGTTCGTGGATGACGCAGAGCGCCTTCTTCCTGCCCCGCTTGTTCAGCTCCTCACCGACCGCCTCTCCGGCGATGGCCTCGTCCTGGCCGATGTGGCCGAGCGCGCCGAACGGCTCGGAGAACTCGGCGCCGGAGTTGATCGTCACGACGGGGATGCCGGCGGCGGCGGCCTTGGCGAGCACGGCCTTGACCGCCTCGGGCTTGGCGAGGCTGACCACGAGCCCGTCGACGTCCTGGTCGATGTAGCTCTGGATGAGCTGGGCCTGCTCCTTGCCCTCCTTGTTGGCCGCGTAGAGGAACTGCACGTTGTCCTTGGCCGCCGCCACCTTGGCGCCGCTCTGGACGATGTCCCAGAAGGTGTCGCCCTCGCCGGAGTGGGTGACCATGGCGATCTTCATGCGGGGGGTCTTGGCCGCCGTACCGCCCCCGCCGTCGTCGGCCTTGTCCTCGGAGTCCTTGCCTCCGGAGCCGCTGCATCCGGCGACGAGGGCGAGCGCGCATGCGGTGAGGAGCGCCGCCGCCGTGCGGCCCGCCGCCTTTCGGTTGGTACGCATGGTGGTTCCGCCTTCTCTCCCGGCCGCCCCGTTGCGGCTGGGGGAGTTCTAGCGGCGCCCGCGCGGCCCCGTCAAGACTTTGTCCGAACATTCTTACGAAGACGGGCCGGCCGGGAACCGTACGGGGAGGCTGCCCGGAGCCTCGCGGCGGCGGCTCTACGGGCGGACGAGGAGCTGGAACTCGAAGACGTACCGCGAGGCCCGGTAGATGTGGACGCCGAACTCGACGGCGCGCCCGGTGTCGTCGAAGGTGGTGCGCTCCATCGTGAGCAGCGGCGCGCCCGCCGCCTCGTCGAGCAGCCGCGCCTCCCCGGCGTCGGCGGCGCGCGCCCCGACCGACTGGCGGGCACTGTGCAGCGTGATGCCGACGGCGCGCATCATCCGGTAGAGACCGGTGGATTCGAGCTGGGCGGTGTCGCAGTCGAGGAGCTGGAGCGGCAGATGGTTGCGCAGCCGGGCCATCGGCTCGCCGTGGGCGTACCGGAGGCGTTCGACGAGGCGTACGTCCGCGCCCTCCGCGACACCGAGGGCGGCGGCGACCTGGGCGGTGGCCGGTTCGACGGTGTTGCGCAGGACCCGGGTGGCGGGGTGCTGGCCCGCCGCCTCCAGGTCGTCGTAGAGGCTGCTCAGCTCCAGGGGGCGCCTGACCTGACTGTGCAGGACCTGGGTGCCGACGCCCCGGCGGCGGACCAGCAGGCCCTTGTCGACGAGCGACTGGATGGCCTGGCGGACGGTGGGCCGGGAGAGGCCGAGCCGGCCCGCCAGCTCGATCTCGTTGCCGAGGAGGCTGCCCGGCGCGAGCCGGCCCCGCTCGATGGCGGCCTCCAGCTGCTGCGACAGCTGGAAGTAGAGCGGAACGGGGCTGGTGCGGTCCACGGCGAGCTGGAGCGCGGCGGCCTGGGGGGCCGGCCCGCCCGGCTGCTCCCGCTCCGGCTGCTTGGACACGTGGGCGAGCGTAGCCCCGTGCGATGTTGACGGAAAGTCCTGTAGTTCGGTTGTCAGGACAACTGCGGTGGACGGGGGTGATCGGCCGGGGAGGGACACCGTCCGGGCGGAGATCATTACAAAGATCATCAACAGGCCTAAATGTCAGGACAAACGCTTGACATGGCGACGAGCCGAAGGCCACCTTGGGGGCCATGCGCATCGGACTCATCGGCACGGGCCGGATCGGCACCTTCCACGCGGCGGCCCTGAGCCGCCACCGTGAGGTCGGCTCCCTGGTCGTCGCCGACACGGACGCGGCCCGCGCCGCTCATGTCGCCGACCGTACGGGCTCCACGGCGGCCCCCTCGGTGGACGAGATCTTCACCTGGGGTGTGGACGCCGTCGTCATCGCCTCGGCCACCTCCTCGCACGCCGATCTGATCAGCCGCGCCGCGCGGGCGGGACTGCCCGCCTTCTGCGAGAAGCCGATCGCGCTGGACCTCAAGGGCACCCTCACCGCACTCAAGGAGGTCGACTCCGCGGGCACCGTGCTGCAACTGGGCTTCATGCGCCGCTTCGACGCCGGTTACGGCGCGGCCCGCGATCTCGTACGGTCCGGCGCGCTGGGCCGGCTGCACACCGTGCGGGCCGTCACCTCCGACCCGGCGCCGCCGGCCGCGGAGTATCTGCCGCTCTCCGGCGGGCTCTACCGGGACTGTCTGGTCCATGACTTCGACATCATGCGCTGGGTCACCGGGCGCGAGGTGGTGGAGGTGTACGCGACCGGCTCGGACGCCGGTCCGCCGATGTTCCGCGCGGCCGGGGACATCGACACGGCCGCCGCCGTCCTCACCCTGGACGACGGGACGCTCGCCACCGCCACGGCCACCCGATGCAACGGCGCGGGGTACGACGTACGGATGGAACTGGCGGGCGAACTCGACCAGTTCGCGGTCGGTCTCGACGACCGTACGCCGATCACCTCGACCGAGCCGAAGGGCCCGCCGCGCTGCGACAACCCCTGGCCGGGCTTCCTGGAACGCTTCGCCCCGGCGTACGAGGCCGAACTGGACGCCTTCATCCGGGTCGTGGGCGGCGAGCTGGCCAATCCGTGCGACGGCCACGAGGCGCTGCACGCCCTGCGGATCGCCGAGGCCTGCGAGCTGTCCCGGCTGGAGCACCGGCCCGTACGGCTGGACGAGATCCCGGGCATCTGAACGGGCCGCCGGGCGACCTCGTCCGAACGAGCCCGCCGGCGGCCGGGGACGACCGCTCAGCCGGGCTTCGCCACCGGAAGCACCGTGCCCTGCGCCACCGCGCAGAGCGTCCGCGTACCGTCGTCCGCCACCGTGAACAGATCGCAGCGCACCGTCGCCTGCCGCCGGCCCGCGTGGACGACGGACGCGTGGGCGAGCAGGGTGCGGCCGGTGCCGGGGCGCATGTACTGGATGGAGAAGCCCGCCGTCAGTACGGCGGGACCGAGCACCGAGCCCGCTGCGAACGTGATGCTGTTGTCCGCCGCGTACGCCAGCACTCCTCCGTGCAGATAGCCGTTCTGCTGCTGGAGGTCCTCGCGGATGTCCAGCTCCAGCTCCGCCTCGCCGTCACCGAAGACCATGACCCGGGTACCGAGCAGTCTGCTGAAGGGCTGGCCGGCCAGCACCTCGCGCGCCAGGACGATGTCGAACTCCTGCATGGTCGGTCTCCTCCGGAACGTGCCCGCGCGGCAGCCTCCATCCCTACCACCGCACCGGCAGACCCCGCACCCCGCGGATCAGCATTCCGGGCAGCCAGTCGAGCGGCCCCGCGTCCGGGTCGAGGGTCAGGCCGGGGCAGCGTTCGAGCAGGGTACGGACCGCGATCCGGGCCTCCAGGCGCGCGAGCGGCGCGCCGAGGCAGTGGTGGATGCCGTGCCCGAAGGCGAGATGTCCGTGGTTGCGGCCCTTGGCGCCGGTCGCCGTGGCCGTCGCCGTACGCCGGATGTCGAAGCGGTCCGGCTCCCGGTAGCGGGCGGGGTCTCGGCCCGCCGCGCCGAGACCGATCAGCACCGCCTCCAGCGCGGGGACGACCGTGTCGCCGACGGTCACGGGCTCGGTGGTGAAGCGCATGGTGCTGTTCAGGACCGGGCCCTCGTAGCGCAGCATCTCCTCCACGGCACCGTCGAGCAGGCCGAAGTCGTCCCGCAGGGCGGCCAGTTGATCGGGGTGGTCGAGCAGGGCGCGGATGCCGTTGGTGATGAGACCGACCGTTGTCTCATGACCGGCGATCAGCAACAGATAGGCCATGGAACGCAGTTCGGGAGTGGAGAGCCGGTCGCCGTCCTCGGCGCGGGTGCGCAGCAGCGCGGAGAGCAGATCGCCGGAGGGACCGGAGCAGCGCTTGTCCTCGATCAACTCGTCGAAGTAGGCGCCGAGTTCGTATACGGCGGTGTCCTCACCGCCGGGCTCGGCGGGTGCGACGATCTCCGTCGACCAGTCGCGGAAGACCGCGCGGTCGGCGGCGGGCACCCCGAGCAGTTCGCAGATGACGGTGATGGGCAGCGGGTAGGACAGCGAGTCGACCAGGTCGCCGCGGCCCGCGGGGAGCATCGCGTCGATCAGCTCGTCCGTGATGTGCTGGATCCGCTCCCGCAGTCCGGCCACCCGGTGGGCGGTGAACTCGCGGGCGACGAGCCTGCGCAGCCGGGTGTGGTCCGGCGGGTCGACCAGCAGCAGATTCGGTCCGATGACCCGCTCGTCGAGCATGGTGGCGCCCACCGTGGCCGGCGACTTGGAGAACCGGGGATCGGCCAGCGCGGCGCGCGCCTCCCGGTGACCGACGATCAGCCAGAGCCGTTCACCGTGCGGCGTGCGCACCTCGTGGACCGGGCCCGACTCGCGCAGTTCGGCGAAGTACGGGTACGGATCGGTGGTGAAGTCGGGGCCGTACGCGCCCAGATCGACAACGGTCATCGCGTCAGGTTACGTCCCCCGGCGTGCGCCGCCGACCGCGGAGGCCGGGCCGGCCCCTCAGTCGGCGTCCGTCACCAGATCCGCGTCGTGCACCAACAGGGCGATCTGCACACGGTTGTTGAGGTCGAGCTTGGCCAGGATGCGGGAGACGTGCGCCTTGACCGTGGGGACGCTCATGAACAGTTCCGCCGCGATCTCCGCGTTGGAGCTGCCGCGCCCCACACCGAGCGCCACCTCCCTCTCGCGCTCCGCGAGCCGGGCCAGCCTGCCGGCCGCCGTTGACTTGCGTACGCCGGTCGGGGCCCCCGCCACATGGCGCATCAACTGGCGGGTGACGGCCGGGGAGAGCACGGGCTCACCCGCCGCCACCTGCCGTACGGCGGTGACGATCTCGGCCGGCGGAGTGTCCTTGAGGACGAATCCGGCGGCGCCCGCGCGCATCGCCCGCAGCACCTGTTCATCGGCGTGGAACGTGGTCAGGACGAGGACTTCGGGCGCCTCGGGCCGGGCCCGCAGCTGCTCGGTGGCGGTGAGGCCGTCCATGAGCGGCATCCGGATGTCCATGAGGACGACGTCGGGCGTACGTTCGCGCACGAGCGTGTCGACCTCGGAGCCGTCGGACGCCTCCCCCACGATCTCGATGTCGGCCGCCCCGCCCAGCATGAAGGTCAGTCCCGCGCGTACGAGCGGGTCGTCGTCGACGATGAGCAGCCGGATGAGCGTGGTGGTCATGGGGACCACGGTAGCCACGCGCGGACGGCGAATCCGCCGTCTTCCGTCGGACCGTGCTCGAAGCGGCCACCGGCCAGGGTGGCGCGTTCGGTGAGGCCGATCAGCCCCTGGCCGGAGCCGGGCACGTTCGGGACCGGGCCGACGGGCGCCTCGTTGCGCACCTCGACGGTGAGACCGTCCCCCGGGCCGCCGCTCACCAGGACCGTCGTACCGGTGCCCGGGGCGTACTTGCGGGCGTTGGTCAGCCCCTCCTGGGCGATCCGGTAGGCGGTGCGGCCGGTGGTGGACGGTACGGCCGCGGGGTCCTCGACGCCGCTGTCCAGGGTGACCCGCATCCCGGCGTCGCGGGACTCCGCGACCAGGGCGTCCAGGGTGACCAGCGTGGGCTGGGGGCGCTCCCCCTCGTCGCCGGGCGCGCGCAGCACACCGATGATCATGCGCAGGTCCTGGAGGGCCTCGTGCGCACTGTCGCGGATCACACCCGCCGCACGGGCCACCTCGGGAGGGGGCGCGTCGGGTCTGAACTCCAGCGCGCCCGCGTGGACGCTGAGCAGTGTGAGGCGGTGGGCCAGCACGTCGTGCATCTCACGGGCGATGGCCTCGCGGGCCAGGCGCTGCGCCTGTTCGGCCCGGAGCGCCGCCTCGTTCTCCGCGCGTACGGCGCGCTCGCGCAGCGCCACGACGAGCTGGCGCCGCGCCCGTACGAGCATCCCCGCGGCGGTGAAGAGCAGCACGATGAGCGCTCCGAGAATGATCGCCATCATGTGCGACAGGGTCGGGTCGGGGCGCAGATACGCCTGGCCGACCATGCCCGCCAGGCCCACGGCCCCGGCGACGGCGACGGGCCTGAACGGCCGGTGGACGGCCAGGCTGAACAGCGCCACCAGCGCGGCGCCGCCCGCCAGCGGGGACACGACCTGCACCACGCCGAGGCCGACGGCCAGTGCGAACGGCCGGCGGCGCCGGGCCCAGAGGGTGCAGCAGGCCGCCAGGCCGATGAGCATGTCGGCCAGGAGCAGGCCATCGCTGTTGCCGGCCTGGTCGGCGGCGTCCAGCGCGACCATGCCGATGAAGAGGGCGAAGAGGAAGGCGAGCAGGTCCACGACCCAGTCGCGCACGGTACGCCGCGGCCGGCGCCGCCCGCCCGGCTTCCCGCCGGGCCCGGGTTCGTCGGGCGCGGCCATCGCCGACGGCAGCAGCCAGGGGTATTCCGTACCGGTCATACGAACCAATCTATGCAGGTGACGGCCGGGACGCGGGCCGCTGTGCGACGAGGGCTACCAAAGTCACGGAGTCATCGACCTAGGTCACTGCCGGCAGGGGTCCGTGCTCAGTCGGCCGGACGGGCTGGGCACGTCCGCACGCGCCGGGCGGCGTCCTCAAACGCCGGGCGGGCTCGAAGTGCCCGCCGGCCCGGACCGGCTGGGTACGTCCACGCGGGCCCGGCGGCGTCCCCATACGCCGGACGGCTGAATACACCCACGCACACCGGCCGAACACGCCCACCCGGACCGCCTGGGTACGTACCCCGCGCGCAGCGGCGTCCTCACACGCCTCGACGTCCTCGTGAACAACGCCGGGATCGGCCCGCTCGGCCCGCTGGAATCCTTCCCGGTGGCCGATGTCGGCCAACTACTGGCCGTGAACGTCCAGGGTGTCTTCCGCACCACTCAGGCCGCCGTCGCGAAGCTGGCACGCGGTGGCCGGATCGTCACCATCGGGAGCTGTACGACCCCGCGGGTGCCCGGCCCCGGCGGGACGCTCCGCACGACGAGCAGGGCCGCGCTCACCGGGCTGGCCAAGGCGCCGGCCCGGGAGCCGGGTGAGCGGGGGATCACGGCGGACATCGTCCGCCCAGGCCCGATCGACACGGAGGCGGCATACGTGACGGGCGCCGAGTACGTGGTGGAAGGCGGGCACGCGGCGTAGGGACACGGCCCGCCCCGCGCCCGGTCAGCCGCCCAACTCCCGGTGACGCAGGGCCAGTCGGGCCGCCCCCACGTCGGTGAGCGAGCCGAAGAGGCGCAGTCGGGAGATGCCTCCGTCGGGGAAGATGTCGATCCGGACCTGACGGGCGGTCACGGGGCCGTCGAGGACGAAGCGGTGGTTGGTGTCGGGCTGGAGACGGGTGCGGGGGACGATCTCGGTCCAGCCCGCCCCCTCCGCTCCGGTTCCGGGCTCCCCGTCCCGTACGGAAAGTGCCGCCCAGCCCGCCGAGTTGCCCTTGAGATACGCCGTGTCGATCTCGGCGGCCCTGATCTCGGCCTGCTCCACCAGTTCGTAGCGGATCCAGTCGTGGCCCCGGTCGCGGCGGCGGCGGGTCTCCCAGCCGTCGTCCATCTTGCGCGAGCGGCCCGGCCGGACGGTGTTGGTGGGGGGTGAGTAGAAGCGGTCGGAGGCGTCCTCGACCCGGCCGCCGTTCTCCAGGGCGAGAAGGTCGAACGTGCCGAGCGCGGCCAGCCATCCGGGGTCGGGGGCGACGTCGCCGTGGACCCGCAGCCGCGCGATCCCGCCGTCGGGATGCTGGTTGACCCGCAGATGGGTGAAGCGCTTCTCGGTGCCGACGGTGAACCCGTTGGCCGCGTGACCTCCGACGACCGTACGCGGTACGAGAGTTGTCCACTTGACACCGTCGGCGAGCAGGTCGTCCGGGGACGGCGAACCGGGCAGGGACGTCGCCTCGACGGACACGGCCCGCGGGTAGTTGCCCCGGAAGTGGGCGGTGTCGACCACGATTCCGCGTACCACTCCGGGCGCGCCGAGCCGTACGAGTGCCCAGTCGTGGTCGTCGTCGGTGGGGTGCGGCCGGCCGGCGGACGCGCCACGCCTGCGGCGGGTCTCCCAGCCGTCCATGATCTTGCCCTTGTGTCCGAAGCGCTCCGGGTCGAACTCGGCGGGCCCCGGCTTCAGCAGGTTCTCGCGCTCGGCGAAGAACTCGTCGTTGGCGGCGATCACCCCGGCGCCGAGCCCTCGGTCGGCGAGGTCGACGAGGTGGGTGAAGGGGAGGTCGGCGGAGCGGTAGTCCCGGTACGGGTCGCCGCCCGCGTACGGACTCGCGTCACCGGTGAAGGAGGGCGGGGCGGACAGGGGCGCGTCAGGTGCGGCGGAGGAGGCGCCGGGTGTGGTCAAGGGGTCTGTGGACACGGTCAGTTGTTCCTTTCGAGCAGTCGTCCGGAGGGCTCGGCGATGGCTCCGTCGGCGACGATCCGCCGGCCGCGCAGCCAGGTGGACCTGACGACGCCGTAGAGCGTCCTGCCCGCGTACGCGGTGACGCGGTTGCGGTGCTGGAGCGCGGCCGGGTCGACGGTGAACGAGTCGTCGGGCGCGAGGACGGCGAAGTCGGCGTCCCGGCCGGCCTCGATGGCGCCCTTGCGGCCGAGCCCGGCCAGCGCGGCGGGGGCCGCCGACATCCAGCGCGCCACGTCGTCCAGTGAGTGTCCGCGCCGGCGGGCCTCGGTCCAGATGGCCGGCAGGCCGAGCTGGAGGGAGGAGATACCGCCCCACGCGGTGGCGAAGTCCGAGGTCTTGAGATCGGTGGTGGACGGCGAGTGGTCGGAGACGACGCAGTCGATCGTCCCGTCCGCGAGTCCCCGCCAGAGCGCGTCCTGGTTCGCGGCCTCGCGGATGGGCGGACAGCACTTGAACTCGGTCGCCCCGTCCGGGACTTCCTCGGCGGTGAGAGTCAGGAAGTGCGGGCAGGACTCGACGGTCAGCCGTACGCCCTCCCGCTTGGCGGCGGCGATCAGCGGCAGCGCGTCGGCGGACGACAGATGCAGGACGTGGACCCGGGCGTCCAGCCGCCGGGCCGCCGCGATCAGGCCCTCGATCGCCGCGTTCTCGGCGGCGCGGGGGCGGGAGGCGAGGAAGTCGGCGTATCTGGCGCCCGCGTGAGGCGGTGCGGCGGCCAGCTCCCCCGGGTCCTCGGCGTGCACGATGAGCAGCCCGCCGAAGCCGGTGATCTCGGCGAGTGACCGGTCGAGCTGCGCGGCGTCCAGTTCGGGGAACTCCTCGACTCCGGACGGCGACAGGAACGCCTTGAAGCCGAACACCCCGGCGTCGTGGAGGGACTTGAGGTCCCCGACGTTGTCGGGGAGCGCGCCGCCCCAGAAGCCGACGTCGATGTGTGCCTTGCGGCTCGCGACCTCGCGCTTGATCCGCAGATGGGCGGTCGTGGTGGTCGGCGGCAGGGAGTTGAGCGGCATGTCGACGAGCGTGGTGATGCCGCCGGACGCCGCGGCGCGTGTCGCGGTCCAGAAGCCCTCCCACTCGGTGCGGCCGGGGTCGTTCACGTGCACATGCGTGTCGACGAGGCCGGGGAGGACGACATCGTCGCCGACGTCCACCAGCCGGGCACCCGGCGACGGTCCGGAGCCGTCCGCGCCTCCTCGGTGTCCGTGGGGCCGCTCGTAGGGGAGCACCGCCGCGATCGTGCCGTCCGCGACGGCGACCGACGCGGGTCGGGTGCCTTCGGGGGTGACGACGCGCGTCGAGCGCAGCACCAGCTCCACGGTGCGGTCCATGCCCGGGTCCAGCTCCGGATCGGTCACCGAACAGCCCTCACTTCCGTCGTCCCCGTCGCGAAGTCCGCACGAAAATTCAACGAACTGTTGAAGGAGTCTTCATGCCGGACGGGGGTCCGTCAAGGCCGCTCCGCCCGGAACGGGCGCCCCGCACTACACTGAAGTGCTTCCATGAAGCGAGAACGCACTTTCGCAGAGCAGAATCCAACTCACGCCTCCACCGTAGGCGCCGATCACGGCGTGTGACGGGCGACACCCGGACAGAGCCGCCCTGACCGGCGAAAACGTGGCACCGAGCTGCCGGTCCGACCGCCGGGCGCCTCACGGACCGCCCGGTAAACTGCTGACTCGCCCGCCTGTCATCCCTACGCCCCGAAAGGACCGTTGTTGTGCCGACGTCCAGCGCCGCGAGCGCCAGCGCCACCGACGCCGCCAAGCCCGCATCCACGAGTGGCGGCGTCCAGTCCCTTGAGCGGGCGTTCGATCTGTTGGAGCGGATGGCGGACGCGGGCGGCGAGGTCGGCCTGAGCGAGCTCTCGGCCACCAGCGGTCTGCCCCTGCCGACCATCCACCGCCTGATGCGCACGCTCGTCGCCTGCGGCTACGTACGCCAGCAGTCGAACCGGCGCTACGCGCTCGGCCCGCGCCTGATCCGGCTCGGCGAGTCGGCGTCGCGGCTGCTCGGTACGTGGGCGCGCCCCTATCTGGCCCGGCTGGTCGAGGAGACCGGTGAGACGGCGAACATGGCGCTGCTCGACGGCGACGAGGTCGTGTATGTCGCGCAGGTGCCGTCCAAACACTCCATGCGGATGTTCACCGAGGTCGGCCGGCGGGTGCTCCCGCACTCCACCGGCGTGGGCAAGGCACTGCTCGCGGACGCGCCGGCCGACGAGGTGCGGGCACTGCTCGCGCGTACGGGCATGCCGGCGGCCACCGAGAAGACGATCACCACACCCGACGGCTTCCTCGAAGCGCTCGGACTGGTGCGCGGCGCCGGTTACGCGGTGGACGACAACGAACAGGAGATGGGGGTCCGCTGCCTGGCGGTGCCGGTTCCCAACTCCCCCACCCCGGCGGCGATTTCGATCTCGGGCCCGGCCGGGCGGGTCACGGAGGCGGCCACCGAGCGGATCGTGCCGATACTCCAGGAAGTGGCCCGGGACCTGTCCGAGGCACTGGCCAGTACGGCGGCGGCGCACCAGCAGGGGTGACACCGGCGCCACCCGCCGCGCCCTCGCGGCGCGGGCGCCGCACCTCCCCATCCCCTGGGACGTACGGCGCCCGGACCCATCGGCTCCGGCACCCGGTACCCGAAAGACCGGGTCGGCGGCGCCCGCCGGGCGGCCGACGCCCGGCACCGGTGGTGCTCAGCGCCCTGATTCTCCGAAGAGGTCGACCGCCCTCCTGACATCCATCAGGGTGGGCGCGAGCGCGCTCACCGACCCGATCGAACCCACGATCAGCAGCAGCGAGCGACGCATCCGCAGAATCTCCGGATCGCCTCCCGCCACCATCGCGGCCAGCGCGGACAGTTCCTCCTCCGCGATTCCTCTGTCCCTGAACTCGCTCGGATACGAGGCGAGTTCACGTCTGAGCCGGGCCACGGCGAACCGCAGGCCGGTCAGTCTCGGATCTTCCAACTTCTCTGTCACTCGCGTATGCCCCACGCTCCGCAACAAAGTCATCCCCCTCGCACGCCCATGGTGCATGTGCCTTCGGCATGGTGCTCGTCCCTCCGGCGCCCCTCTTCCCACACGCCAGGCGCCGCGAGACGCGGGACAGTAAACGCCACCCGGGCGACCGCGCGCCACCAGATGGACAATATTCAACTTGTCCAACTGACGTATCGCCAGGTCGGGGCCGGACAATGACCTGACGGACCGTCCGATGGACAGCGCGCGGGTGGGGCGCGCGGGCGCGCGAGGGGGCTTGTGAGGTAAGGAGAACCATGGACGAGAACGATCACGGAGAGTCGCCGGTGGCGGGACTGCTGCTCGCGGCGGGCGGCGGGCGGCGGCTGGGCGGGCGGCCGAAGGCACTGCTGCCGTACCGGGGCCGCCCACTGGTGGAGCACGCCGCGCGGTCACTGCGCGAGGGCGGCTGCGAACGGGTCCATGTGGTGCTCGGCGCCGCGGCCGGCGAGGTGCGGGCCCGCGCCGTGCTGCCGGGCTGCGTGCTCGTCGACAACCCGGAGTGGGCCAGTGGCATGGGCTCGTCGCTCCGGGCCGGGCTGGCCTCGCTGACGGCCGCCTCCGTCCGCTCGGCGGCGCTGGTGATGCTGGTCGACCAGCCGGGGATCGGCCCGGCGGCGGTGGCGCGGGTGCTGGCCGCGTACGGCTCCCCCGGCACCCTCGCGGCGGCCTCCTACGGAGGCGAGCGGGGCCATCCGGTGCTGTTCGGCGCGCGCCACTGGACCGCCGTCGCGGCGGATGCGACGGGGGATCAGGGGGCACGGGGGTATCTGAGGTCGCGCGCCCGGGACATCACCCTCGTCGAGTGCGGGGATGTCGCCGAGGGGTACGACATCGACACGGAGGAGGATCTGTCGCACCTTGAGGGGGAGAAGCCGTGGCACTGAGCGCCGCGGTCTGTCGATCCTGAGATTCTTGATTTCAACAAACCATTGAACTTCCACTATGAGGAAACTACTATCCACAGGTCAGAAGCGCCCGATCCATCGGAAAGCGCCCGCGACCGCAGTCCGGAACCGCGGCACCCGGTGCCGCCGACGGTGTCCCGCGCTCGCCGGGCCCGCCCGTAAGGAGTGACAGCTCATGTCCGCACCAGCGCCGTCCCCGCTGGCCGTCGTCGACGCCGACACCCTGCCCCGGCAGGACGAGGTCCTCGACCCCGCGGCTCTCGCCTTCGTGGCCGAGCTGCACCGGAGGTTCACCCCCCGGCGTGACGAACTCCTGGCCCGCAGGCACGAGCGCCGCGCGGAGATCGCCCGTACGTCGACCCTGGACTTCCTGCCGGAGACCGCCGCCGTACGCGAGGACGACTCCTGGCGGGTCGCGCCGTCCCCGCCCGCGCTCAACGACCGCCGGGTGGAGATCACCGGGCCCACCGACCGCAAGATGACGATCAACGCGCTCAACTCCGGCGCGCGGATCTGGCTCGCCGACTTCGAGGACGCCTCCGCTCCCACCTGGGAGAACGTCATCAACGGCCAGCTCAACCTGATGGACGCCTACGCCCGGAAGGTCGACTACACCGACCCGGTGTCGGGCAAGTCGTACGCGCTGAAGCCGGCCGGCGAACTCGCGACGGTCGTCACCCGCCCGCGCGGCTGGCACCTGGACGAGCGCCACCTCCGGTTCGAGGGCCGCGCGGTCCCCGGCGCGCTGGTCGACTTCGGTCTCTACTTCTTCCACAACGCCAAGCGGCTCATCGAGCTGGGCAAGGGCCCGTACTTCTACCTGCCGAAGACCGAGTCGCACCTCGAAGCACGGCTGTGGAACGACGTGTTCGTCTTCGCGCAGGACTACGTGGGCATCCCGCAGGGCACCGTCCGCGCGACCGTGCTGATCGAGACGATCACCGCGGCGTACGAGATGGACGAGATCCTCTACGAACTGCGTGACCACGCCTCCGGGTTGAACGCCGGCCGCTGGGACTATCTCTTCTCGATCGTCAAGAACTTCCGTGACGGCGGCGCCAAGTTCGTGCTGCCGGACCGCAACGCGGTGACGATGACGGCCCCGTTCATGCGCGCCTACACCGAACTCCTCGTCCGCACCTGCCACAAGCGCGGCGCGCACGCGATCGGCGGCATGGCCGCCTTCATCCCGTCCCGGCGCGACCCCGAGGTCAACAAGGTGGCCTTCGCGAAGGTCAAGGACGACAAGGACCGGGAGGCGGCGGACGGCTTCGACGGCTCCTGGGTCGCCCACCCCGACCTGGTGCCGATCGCGCTGGCCTCCTTCGACGCCGTCCTCGGCGAACGCCCGCACCAGAAGGACCGCCTGCGCGAGGACGTCTCGGTGACGGCAGCCGAGCTGATCGCCGTCGACTCCCTCGACGCCGAGCCCACCTACCAGGGACTGGTCGGCGCGGTCCAGGTCGGCATCCGCTACATCGAGGCATGGCTCCGCGGCCTCGGCGCGGTCGCCATCTTCAACCTGATGGAGGACGCGGCGACGGCCGAGATCTCCCGCTCCCAGATCTGGCAGTGGATCAACGCGGGTGTCGTCTTCGAGAACGGCGAGACGGCCACCGCCGGCCTGGTCCGCGAGATCGCCTCCGGGGAACTCGCCGCGATCCGCGAGGAGACCGGCGAGGAGGCGTTCACGGCCGGCAAGTGGCAGCAGGCCCACGACCTGCTGCTCACGGTGGCCCTGGACGAGAACTACGAGGAGTTCCTGACCCTCCCGGCCTACGAGCAACTGCGGGGCTGACCCGGCGACTTCGCTCCGGCGCGCACCACCCCGCACCCCCGGCACGCCTCCCTGGCGCCGGGGGTGCGGCGTGTCACCGTGAGGTGACTTCGAGTAACTTCAGAAGTGAAAGTTATTGACGCTTCCGCGCGTCGGCCCAGCTCATGCGTGGCGTCACTGGACTACACCACGGGCCCTTCCCCCACCCCCTTTACGCGCGTAGTTGACGCATGCCTTACTCGTGACGTGTCCATGGCATTCCGCAGGGCGGAAGCCGGACACCGACACCCCCACCACGTCCCGGAGGCAGCCATGTCCGTGCACAGCTCTCCGTACCGACGAATCATCAGATCCAAGGGCGTCCTCGTCCCAGGCGTCCTCGGCACCGTCGCCGCCCTTCTCATAACCGGCGCCGGACCGGCGTCCGCGGCACCTCCCGGCCCCGAGGAGACCGTCCGGCCCGGCCAGGCGTGGATGGGCGCGGGAACCCGTCTCGAACAGGGCCCGACGCCCGACCCGGCCCCGATGGACACCAGCGGTGTGCAGGGCATCGACGTGTCCCACTGGCAGGGCGCGATCAACTGGGGTTCGGTGAAGGCCGCGGGTATCGACTTCGCTTACATGAAAGCGACCGAGGGCACCACCTTCAAGGACTCCCGCTTCAGCGCGAACTACACGGGCTCCTACAACGCGGGCCTGATCCGCGGGGCGTACCACTTCGCCCGGCCCAACGCCTCCAACGGGGCCACCCAGGCCAACTTCTTCGCCGGCAACGGCGGAGCATGGTCCAGGGACAACAAGACGCTCCCCGGTGTGCTGGACATCGAGCACAACCCGTCCGGCGCCTCCTGCTACGGGCTGTCCACCACCCAGATGCGCACCTGGGTCAACGACTTCTACAACACCTACAAGGCCCGCACGGGCCGGGACGTCGTCATCTACACGACGGCCAGCTGGTGGAACAGCTGCACGGGCAACTGGACCGGAATGGCCGCCAAGGCGCCCCTCTGGGTGGCCCATTGGGGCACGACCAGCCCCAACATCCCGGCCGGCTTCCCCACCTGGACCATCTGGCAGTACACGGCCACCGGCCGGGTCAGCGGTGTCTCGGGTGACGTGGACCGCAACAAGTTCAACGGCTCCATGGACCGGCTCCTGGCCCTCGCCAACAACACGTAGCCGGAGCATCTCCCCACATGGCGACCAGGTGCCGGGAAGCCGCCACGGCGCGCCTTCCCGGCACCGGGCGCGGCCCCGCCCCCGAACACCCGGTGACACCGCGGACCAGGAGGCACCACCATGAGCTCTCGCAGACCCAGCTGGCGTCATGTCCTGCTCGCCGGCTCCGGCGGACTCGTCGCCGCCGCGCTGCCCGCCACCGCCCGCGCCACGCCCCGCGGCGCGCGTGGCGTCGAACCGGACATCGACACCACCACGCAGTGGAACGCCCGGCCGCCCCGCAGCCCCGTGAGCGTGCTGAACAAACGGCCGGTCAAGATCGTCGTGCATCACACCGTGAGCGCGAACACGTCCGTCTTCTCCCGCGCACAGGCCCACGCGCACGCCCACTGGGTCCAGGACCTGCACATGGACGGCAACGGCTGGCTGGACAGCGGCTACCACTTCCTGGTCAGCCGGGGCGGCTGGATCACCGAGGGCCGGCACCGGAGTCTCAGCACCCTGCGCGGCGGCAGCGGCTTCGTACTGGCCTCGCACACGTCCGGGCAGAACGAGCAGTCCATCGGCATCGCCAACGAGGGCGCTTACCACGACGGCGCGCAGCCGACGGCGGCGCAGTGGGACGTCCTCGTCACGCTCTGCGCGTACGTGTGCGGGCAGTACGGCATCGCACCGAGCCAGATCTACGGGCACAAGGACTTCGGCACGACGCTCTGCCCCGGCGTCATCCACGACAAACTGCCGCAGTTGCGGGCCGAGGTGGCGGCCGGCATGGACTGACGGCCTGCGGCGCGGCATCCGGCCGGCCGGCGGGCCACCCCGCCCCCGGCCGCCCCCGCCGGCCGGGAAGACCGTTGCGAGAGCGCTCTCAGGCAGGACAGACTCGGGAGCATGGCCTTCATACGCTCCTACCGTCCCGGCGATCGCGACGCCGTCTACGACATCTGTGTGCGCACCGCCGACGCGGGCGGGGACTCAACTCACCTGTATCCCGACAGCGAACTGGTGCCGAGCGTCTTCGCGGGACCCTACGTGGAGTTGGAGCCCGAGCTGGCGTTCGTGCTCGACGACGGGGAGGGGCGGCCCGTCGGATACGTGCTCGGGGTCGCGGACACCGGGCGGTTCGTGACTGCGTTCCGGGAGAAGTGGCTGCCGGCCGTCGGGGACAGGTTTCCCGCGCCGGAAGGGGGCGGGGAGCGGACACCGAGCGAGTTCATGGCCGGTCTGCTGCACGATCCGGAGCGGATGGTGCTGACCGAACTCACGGCGTACCCCGCGCATCTGCACATCGATCTGCTGCCGCGGTGGCAGGGGCGGGGACACGGCCGGTCGCTGATCCACACGCTCCTCGACGCGCTGCGCGCCAAGGGCGTGACAGCCGTCCATCTGTCGATGCTCACCGCGAACACCGGGGCGCGGGCCTTCTACGACCGCGTCGGCTTCCACGAGATCGCCGTGCCGGACGCCGCCGACGACGTCACGTATCTGGGACGCGGCACGGCGCGCCGACACAGCCCGGCCCGGACGTCCGCGTCCTGACTCCCGGCACGCGAGCGGTCCGGCTGAGCGGTCACCACGAGTTGATGACCGGGGTGTCGGCTCCGTACCGCCGCCAGGCGTCGTTCAGACGCGCGAGCCGGTCCGCCGCCGCGATGCCGCACAAGGACGCGACCTTGCCGTCCGTGACCTCGAACGCCACGGCTCCCATGACCCGGTCGTCGACCACCGCGAGCACGGCCGGGCGGCCGTTGACCCGTGCGAGGTGGAAGACGGGCGAGCCGCCGGCCAGCCGTCGCTTCGCCTCCGTGGGCTTGAAGCCGGCCCGCGCGAAGGAGGCGACCCGTTCGCGCGTCCGGTAACGCAGCACCCGCCTGGCCAGACCCGCGCCGTCCGAGACCACGGTGACATCGTCGGTGAGGAGCGCCACCAGCCGTTCCGTGCGTCCCGACATGGCCGCGGCGAGGAACTCCTCGACGACCTCGCGCGCCGACGCGGGGTCGGCCTCCCCGCCGCGGCGGCGCTCGGCGGCGACCCGGCCCCTGGCCCGGTGGACATGCTGCTGGCTCGCGGACTCCGTGATGTCGAGGATTCCGGCGATCTCGGCGTGGCTGTACGAGAACGCCTCACGCAGGACATAGACGGCCCGCTCGACCGGCGAGAGGCGCTCCAGGAGCGTCAGCACGGCCAGGGACACCGATTCGCGCTGCTCGAAGGTCTCGGCGGGCCCGAGCATCGGGTCGCCTTCGAGGAGCGGCTCGGGCAGCCAGGCACCGGCCGCCCGCTCGTGGCGCATCCGCGCCGACCGGAGGCGGTCGAGGCAGATGTTGGTGACGACCTTGGTCAGCCACGCCTCCGGCACACTGATCCGCTCACGGTCCGCGGCCTGCCAGCGGATGAACGCGTCCTGCACGGCGTCCTCGGCGTCGGCCGCCGAGCCGAGCAGACGGTACGCCAGCGAGGCCAGCCGACCCCGGCCGGCCTCGAACCGGTCGATGGCCGCGCTGTCCATGCGAGACAGCCTACGAAACAACTCGCACATCGGCCCGGCCGGGCGCGGTGACCAGGCGGCGCCTGCGCTTCGGCATGCCGAAGGTCGGGTGGGCGATGCTCAGCCCGGCCCCCGTCAGCACGCCCGACTTGAGCCGTGCGGCGGTCCGGCCGCCCAGGTACCAGGACTTGGACCGGACGTCGCCGTCCACCATCTGGAAGATCGCGTCCCGCCGCCCGAGGCTGATGTGGTTGCCGAAGTACCTCAGCCCGGTGACCGGGACCTCGTCGCCCGTCAGCCGCGCGATGATCGCGGCGGTCGCCTGCATGCTGGTGAAACCGGCCGACGCGCACGACATCGGCAGCCGCCGGCCGTTGTCCCCGATCGCGTGGACGCTGTCGCCGGCCGCGTAGACGTCCGGGTGCGAGACCGAGCGCATGGTGCGGTCGACGACGATCTGGCCGGTCCCCGTCACCTCCAGGCCACTGGCGGCGGCGAGGGGGTGCACGGCGAACCCCGCGGACCAGACGGTCACATCGGCCGCGAAGGACGTGCCGTCGGCGGCGACCGCCCGAGCCGCCTCGACGGCCGCGATCTCGGTGTGCTCGTGGACGGTGACGCCGAGCCGGTCGAGGGCCCGGCGCAGGTGACGGCGGGCCTTCGGGGAGAGCCAGGCGCCCAGCTCGCCGCGGGCGGCGAGAGCGACCGAGAGGTCGGGGCGGGACTCGGCGAACTCGGTGACGGTCTCGATGCCGGTCAGTCCCTCGCCGACGACCAGCACCGTGCCGCCCTCGCCCACGGTGGCCAGGCGCTCGCGCAGACGCAGCGCCGACGACCGGCCGGTCACATCGAACGCGTACTCGGCCACGCCCGGGACGCCGTGGCGGGCCACGGAGCTGCCGAGCGCGTAGAGAAGCGTGTCGTAGGCGAGTTCGCCGACGCCGTCCTCTCCCGTCACGGTGACGGTCCCGCGCTCGGGGTCGATGCCGCTGACGCGCGCCAGGCGCAGGCGCACCCCGGTGCCCGCGAACACCTCGGCTAGCTCGCGGAACCGGAGGTCCTGGCCGATCGCGAGCTGGTGGAGCCGCATCCGCTCGACGAAGACGGGTTCGGCGTTGACGACGGTGATCTCGGTGTCGGCGGAGGAGAGTCGGCGGGCCAGGTTTCCGGCGGCGTGGGCCCCCGCGTATCCGGCGCCGAGCACAACGATGCGGTGCTTCATGGCTTTGCTCCTGTCTCGTTCGCGTGCCCCTTGAACGAGACGGCGCCGGCATCTCTGACAGCGGGCGGGTGTGACACGGGTCACCGGCCTCCGGTCGCCGGCCGGTGGGCCGAGATCGACGGGCGGCCGGCGATGAGTTCCGGCGGCCGAGGGAGTCCAACCCCGTATGGACACCACTACCGATACCCACCGCCCCGACCACGGCCCTGTCTCCCGCACCGTGGCCGCGCTGCTCGACGACATCGAGGAGAAGCACCTCGCGGGGCCCACGCCGTGCCCGGAGTACACCGTGCGGGAGCTGCTCGCGCATCTGGTCGGGCTGACCGTCGCCTTCCGTGACGCGGGACGCAAGGAGCTGGGGCCGACGACCGACACCCCGCCCACCTCGGGTCTGCCCCCGTTGGAGGACGACTGGCGCACCGCGCTCTCCGGCGGGCTCGGCGAACTCACCGAAGCCTGGCGGTCACCCGACGCCTGGCAGGGCTTCACCCGGGCCGGTGGTGTGGATCTGCCCGCCGAGGTGGCGGGGCTCGTGGCGCTGAACGAGCTGGTGGTGCACGGCTGGGACCTGGCGCGCAGCACGGGGCAGACGTACGAGGTGGACACGGCGAGCCTGGAGGCGGTGCTCCCCTTCCTCGAACCGGCGGCGGCGAGCGCGGAGTCGGGCGAGGGCCCGGAGGGCCTGTTCGGCCGCCCCGTCCCCGTCCCCGCGGACGCGCCCCTGCTCGACCGCGTGATCGGCCTGAGCGGTCGCAGCCCGCACTGGCACCCCGGGAAGTAGCCGGAGCCGACAGCCCGCAGGCGTGCCGCACCCCTTCTCCGCCTGCTTCTGCGCCGACGCGGTACGCCTGCCGGGCCCGGGACCCGGCGGCATCCGCCGGGCCCGACGCGTCGACGCGCCGCAGAGCCGTGCGCGGCACGCGGCCCCGGCCGGTGCGCCGGGCGGGGACCGTCAGGCCGGGCCGCCGGGGGCCATCCGCAGCAGCGACCTCGCCTCCTCGCGGAAGCGGGCGTCCGCCGCCGATGGGGAGTGGGGGAAGCCCGGGACGAAGACGTGCGCGTCGCGCTCCGCGAGGGTGGTCAGGCGGCGGCGGTGGTCGTCCGTCAGGTTGCCCGGCCCGATCGCCCGGAGGACGTCCAGGGCGGTCAGCGGGTCCGCGTCGGATTCGGCCGAGGTCAGGGCCGCGTCCGCCAGGCGTACCCGGTCCTGGCCGTCCGGGTCCACGGCCAGGAGGGCGAGCGCGGCGGCCGCCGCGTGGTCGCGGTGGGTGAGTTTGCGCTCCAGGAGCGGGGCGAGCGGTCGGCCGCGCTCGCCGAGCGCGGCGGCGGCCCGCGCCGCGCGTACGTTCTGCCAGCGGTGCCAGTCTCCGTCCGCCTCCTCCAGCACGCCCGCGATGATCGGCACGGCCTCGTCCGCGCTTCCCGTGAGCCGCCACAGCGCGCGGGCGATCTCCGTGTCGCTGTCGAGGTCGGGGCTCGTGCGCCCCGCTCCCGATGAGCCGGACACGGGGGCGGAGGCCGCGCGGGCGGTTCCGCTCAGCGCGGCGCGCAGGTGCGGCAGCAGTGACGCCGCGGTCTCCGAACCGCCCAGCTCCGCCGCCAGTCCCGCCGCCTCGGTCATGTCCCGGCCGCCGGAGGCCAGTGCCTCGACGACGGCGGACAGCACCGCCCCGGTGTCCTCCGTGCCGCCCTCGCCGCCCTCGCCGCCCGAGAGCCGGTGCAGCGCCGTGCCGATGTCGACCGGACTCTGTCCGGTGAGGTCCGCGTCGCGCAGCGCCGCGACGGCGCGGGCCCGTTCCTCCGGCGGGCAGACGGCGGGCAGGGTGCGCAGGACGACGAAGGGGTGGCGGTCCAGCGCGTCGAGCAGGTCGGGCACGGCCGGCGCCGCGCGGTGTCCCCAGCCGGCCAGGAGCAGGCCGAGGTGGATCGACCCGTTCCAGTCGATGTCGTCCTCCGCGAGCCGGGCCCGGACGGCGTCCAGCAGTTCCGGTGTGTACGGGAACGGGTCGGGGTCTCCGGCGCGGGCGTCCCCGGCCCCGGCCCTCGACCAGGGGCTCAGTTTCGCCGCGGCGTCGAGCGCCCTCGGCCGCCGGGGCAGGTCCGCGGCCAGCAGCGGGGCGGCCCGCTCCGGGTCGGTCACGACGAGCGCCGCGAGCGCGCGGTCCGCCGACTCGCCGCCAGCGGCGGCGATGGCCGCGAGCGCGGGGGCGGCGGGCGCCGCCCGGCGGCCGAGCCGGTGGACGACCGGGAGCACGTCGCTCGCCGACGCCGGATCGCCGAGCAGCGCGGTCAACGGTCCGACGAGGCGAACCGCCGCGGAGCGGGAGACCTCGCAGGCGTGCTCGGCGGCCGAGACGGCCTCGCCGCGCGCGTCGGCGTCCGTGTGCCGCAGACCGGTCTCGATCAGTGTGAAAGCGGCCTCGCGTGCTTCGTCCGAGTCCCGCTCCAGCAGCCCGTCGACCACATACCGGAACGGCTCGCTCTGCTCCTGGACGAACCGGTCCGCGACCAGTGGGCCGGCCGGCAGCAGCGTGACGAACGCGTCGTGATGGAGCGGGGTCCACGGCAGGTCCGCGTCCACGCAGGCCAGCAGCGCGGCCAGCCGCACCGGCGGGGCCTGTGCCCCGTGCCCGCCGTCGCCCGTGCCCCCGGGGGCCGCTCCCAGCACGGTCATCTCGAACTCCGCCGCGCCCGCCGGATCGAGCCATGCCGTCCCCGCGAGCACCTCAGCCCGTACCAGCGGGTCCGACTCGCGCTCCCAGCACCGTCGCAGGGCCGGAAGCACCTGCTCGGCCGCGCCCGTGCGGGCCGCCGCCCAGACGGCCGCCTGCCGTACTCCGGTGTCGTCCGCCTCGATCAGCGGGAGTATCAGGGGCAGTTGGGCGGTGACGGCCGCCCGGCACTCACCGCGGGCGTCACTCCGCTCGTCCTCGCTCTCGGCGATGCAGCCGAGCAGCAGCAGCATGTCGGCCGGCCGGATCCCCGCCGCCGCCAGCCGGGCGGGATACGGCACGGCGTACGCCGTCGCCTCGTACACCGACCCCTGGTGGACGATGTTCCCGTGGAGCTCGTACAGCGCCTCCTCCGCCTCCTCGGCGTCGTCGCTCGCCAACGCCCGCAGCTGGCCCGGGACATCGTCGGCGCTTCCGTAGGCGTGCCCCCACTCCGCCCATGGCTGCGTGTCGAGGTCGGCGAAAATCTGTGCGAGATCCATGGCGGGAATCCTGGCACGCGCCTCTGACAACGGCGGTTCGCGCGCTCCGTACGATCCACCGGCCGGCGGCTCGCGCCGAGGGCCCGAGCCGCGCGGGCGTGACGGCGGTCAGTGGGGTGCCGTGGGGGCAGGTGACCGGTCGGCAGCCCCGGGCCCGACCGCGGCCCCCTCTTCCGGCCCGGCGTCCGCGGTCGCCGAACTCCCCTTCCGGCCCCAGTGGTTGAAGGCCAGGTTCAGCACGATCGCCACCACGCAGCCCGTGCTGATCCCGGAGTCGAGCACCACCAGCAGGTCCTTCGGGAACGCGTGGTAGAACCGCGGCGCCGCGATCGGTATCAGCCCGATGCCGACGGCGGCGGCGACGATCAGCGCGTTCTCGCCCTTCTCCAGCGCGGCGGTCGCCAGCGTCTGGATGCCGCTCGCCGCGACCGAACCGAACAGCACGATGCCGGCGCCGCCGAGGACCGGCAGCGGGACGAGCGCGATCACCGAGGCCAGCACCGGGCAGAGGCCGAGCAGGACGAGGATGCCGCCACCGGCGGCGACGACGAAGCGGCTGCGGACCTTGGTCATGGCGACGAGCCCGATGTTCTGCGCGAAGGCGCTGCACATGAAGCCGTTGAACAGCGGGCTGATGGCACTGCCCAGCGTGTCGGCGCGCAGCCCGCCCTCGATGACCCGCTCGTCCGCCGGCCGGTCCACGATCCTGCCGAGCGCCAGCATGTCGGCCGTGGACTCCGTCATACAGACGAGCATCACGATGCACATGGAGATGATCGCGGCGATCTCGAACTGCGGTGCGCCGAAGTGGAACGGAGTCGGGAAGCCGACGAGCCCGGCGCCCTTGATCGCGGCGAGGTCGGTCATGCCCATCGGGACCGCCACGACGGTGCCGACGACCAGTCCGAGCAGGATGGCGATCTGCTGGAGGAAGCCGCGCAGCACCTTCCGCAGGACGAGCACGATGAGCAGGGTGAGACCGGCCATGCCGATGTTCTTCATGGAGCCGTAGCCGTCCGCGGCTGGATCGCCGCCCTGGGACCAGTTGAAGGCCACCGGGAGCAGTGAGACACCGATCAGGGTGATGACGGTGCCGGTGACGACGGGCGGGAAGAACCGCACCAGTCTGGAGAAGTACGGCGTGAGGAGGAACCCGAGCACACTGGCGACGATGATCGCGCCGAAGATGACGGTGATGCCCTCCGCACCGCGTTCGCGGCCGATCGCGACCATCGGCGTGACGCCCGCGAAGGAGACGCCGTTGACGAACGGCAGCCGGGCGCCGACCTTCCAGAAGCCGATGGTCTGGAGCAGGGTGGCGATACCGGCGGTGAAGAGGCTGGCGCCCATCAGGAACGCGGTGTCCCGGGCGTTCAGGCCGACGGCGGGCCCGACGATCATCGGGGGCGCCACCACGCCCGCGTACATGGCGGCCACGTGCTGAAGGCCGCTGGTGAACATCTTGAAGGGGGGCAGGGTCCGGTCGACGGGGTGCTTGCCGTCCCGGCCGGGTATCTCGTCGGGAGCGGGTATGTCCTTGCTGGGCCTGGGTTCGGCTGCCACGGGTGTTCCTCCGGTCGGTTACGCGTCGGCGGCGACGCGGGTGTCAGGGAGGTGCGGGAGATCGGTCGCGTACACGAGTCACCGCCCCGGGGGGGGGGGGGGGGGGGGGGGGGGGGGGGGAGGCAGGGCAGCCGCAGGGTGGGGGCGGCTCCGGGGGTGTCCGGTGTCTCATTGAGTTAGTCTTCCTTCCCCTCCCCCCCTTCTTTG
>NZ_JBVJNN010000002.1:280294-327721 GCF_055583685.1 Streptomyces sp. NPDC104581 | reverse complement strand
TTTTTTGTTTCTGTGTGGCGGTCCCCGGGGTGGCAGGGGGGTTCGGGAGCCCTGCCCCGAAAACCAGCCCCCCCCCCGGGGTGGGGCCCCCCCCCCGTCCGCCCCCCCCCCACCCGGACGCGGCTGCCAGGAGCCCCGCTCGGGCTCCGTGGCCGCCGGTCGAGGGCCGTCCCCCTCGACCGGACTTCTGGGAGATCCACGGCCGGACCGGTCGGGTCCGTGGGCACGTGGGACCTGTGAGGACGCGTCAGCCCGTCGTCACGACCGGGCGGGCCGCGGCCGGGCGCCGTGACCGGGTACGCCGTTGCCGGGTGTCGCCCGACCGGGCCTCAGCCCGTCGCCGCGATCCGCGCCAGGCGCCGCGCCTCGGTCCGCGTGGCGCGGGCGACGGTGTCCTCGTCCACCGTGGTCAGGTGGTTGTCCTCGACGACGGTCCTGCCGTTGGCGAGGGAGAGTGTGACGGGTGCGGCGGCCCCGAGGACGAGGGCCGTCACCGGATCGGCGATGGAGGAGTGGGCCAGGGTGTCCAGCTTCCACAGCACCAGGTCGGCGAGCTTCCCGGTCTCGATCGAGCCGATCTCGTCGGCGCGGCCGAGGACCTGGGCGCCACCGTACGTACCGAGCCGAAGCGCCTGACGGGCGGTCAGGGCGGATTCGCGGTGGGCGCCGAGGCGGTTGATGAGGAGCGCGTTGCGCAACTCCGTGTGCAGTTCGCCCGATTCGTTGGACGCGGTGCCGTCCACGCCGAGGCCGACGGGTACGCCCGCCTTCAGCATGTCGGGCACGCGCGCGATACCGGCCGCGAGGCGGGCGTTGGAGGACGGACAGTGCGCGACACCCGTTCCGGTGCGGCCGAAGGCGGCGATGTCCGAGTCGTTCATATGGACGCAGTGGGCCATCCACACGTCGGAGCCGAGCCATCCCGTCGACTCGAAGTAGTCGGTGGGGCCCTTCCCGAACAGTTCCTTGCAGAACTGCTCCTCCTCCACCGTCTCGCTGCCGTGGGTGTGCAGGCGTACGCCCTTGCGGCGCGCCAACTCCGCACCCTGGCTCATCAGTTCGGTGGAGACGGAGAACGGCGAGCACGGCGCGACGGCGATCTGGGTCATCGCGCCGAACGACGCGTCGTGGTACTTGTCGACGGTCGCCTCGGTGGCGGCGAGCGCGCCCTCCAGCGACTCGACGGCGAAGTCCGGCGGCAGTCCGCCGTCCGACTCGCCCCGGTCCATGGAGCCACGCGCGAGCGTGAACCGTACGCCCGTCTCCGACGCGGCCCCGATGATGGCGGCGGACAGGTCGCCGGCGCCGCGCGGATACACGTAGTGGTGGTCCGTCGCGGTGGTGACCCCGCCGCGCGCCATCATCGCCAGTGAGCCCTGGGCGGCGGCGCGTGCCATGGATTCGTCGATGCGCGCCCAGGTCGGGTAGAGCGCCACCAGCCAGTCGAACAGGTTGTGGTCGGTGGCCAGTCCGCGGGTGATCCACTGGTAGAAGTGGTGGTGGGTGTTGACCAGGCCGGGGGTGAGGAGATGGCCGGTGCCGTCGACCCGCCGTACGACGTTCTCCAGCCCGGCGGGGGCGCGGCCGGCGCCCACGGACTCGATGAGGTTGTCCGCGACGACGACGTGCCCCGAGGCGTACTCGGTGTCGTTCGCGTCCACGGTCGCGATGGCACAGTTCTCGATGACGATGCGCGAAGCCGCCATGGCGGGTCCTCGTTCTTCCCGTGTGGGTGGACGGATCCGGGAGTCGGGCGGGGTGGGCGACGGATCCGCGGTGGTGTCGGTGCGCAGATGCCCCCGCTCCTCCCCGGATCGCCCTCTTCTTCTGGGACTTGACGCCGGCGCGCGCGTCGGGGGTACGGCGGGACGGCTACAGGTTGGTCATGTCGAGCGGGATCCGCGGTTCGGCTCCGTCGCGCAGCACGGTGGCCTCGATGAGGCCGTACGGGCGGTCGGCCGCGAAGTAGACGGCCCCGTCGGGGGTCTCGTTCTTCACGCCGAACGGTTCGAGGTCGACCAGGAAGTGGTGGTTGTTGGGCAGCGAGAAGCGGATCTCGTCGATCTCGCCGCGGCTGTCGATGATCCGCGAGCCCATCTGGTACAGCGTCTGCTGGAGGGAGAGGGAGTAGGTCTGCGCGAAGGCGTCGAGGAGGTGCCGCCGCGCCTGCGCGTAGGAGTTCTCCCAGTCGGGCATCGGCGCGGTGTCGTCGGTCCAGTTGTAGCGCCATCTGGCGGAGACGTCGGTGGCGAGTACGCGGTCGTACGCCTCGCGCAGCGTCGTGTACTCGTCCTTGACGTAGCCCCAGAACTCGGAGTTGGTCGAGTTCAGCACCGTCAGGTCCTTGAGGCCGGAGACGACCTCCCATGCCTCGCCGTCGAAGGTGATCTGCGTGACGCGGGTCTCCTGGCCCTTGCGTACGAAGGAGTGCCTGGTCCCGCCTTCGCTCGCGGGACCGGAGCCGCTGTCCGGAGCCGCGATGCGCTCCCAGGCGTACTCCTCGATCCGGATCCGCGCCCGGTGTATCGGCTCCTGGCTGGTGACGAAGTGCCGGGCGAGATGGATGCCGAACTGTTCGGCGGACTCGATGCCGTGCTCCTTGGCGAACGCGTACACCGTGTTCTTGGTGGTGTCGGTCGGCAGGACGTTGGCGTTGGAGCCGGAGTAGTGGACCTCCTCCATGTCGCCGGAGAGGGCGACGGAGACGTTCAGGTCCTTGATGTGGTGGGTGTCGCCGTCGCGCACGATCCTGACGACGCGGTTCTCCGCTTTGCCGTACTGGTTCTGGCCGAGAATGGTCGGCATCTGCTAGCTCCCTCGGTATACGGAGTAGCCGAACGGGTTGAGCAGCAGCGGTACGTGATAGTGCTCCCCGGGCGCGACGGCGAAGGTGACCGCCACTTCCGGAAAGAACGCACCGCTGTCCCGTGGCGCGGGGGCGTCCTGCTGTGCCTCGGCTTGGTTCCGGCTCTGTCGCTGGTGCGGGCTCTGGCTCTCGTGGTGCCCGCTGTGGAAGTACGCCTCGGTCTCGAAGTCGAGGCGTACGTGGGTGGTTCCCGCCGGGAGGGCCGGCAGGTCCCTGCACCGCCCGTCCCCGTCGGTCGCCGACCGGCCGAGCACCACCCACGGCTCGCGGGCGCCGCCACGGGCGGAGAGCGAGACGGCGACGGAGGCGGCCGGCCGTCCGGCGCTGGTGTCCAGGATGTGCGTGGACACCGACGCGGTGGATTCCGTGCTCACGGGTTCACTCCCCTGCTTCTGCTGCTTCTGCCGGTTCCGCCGCTTCCACGAGGCGGGTCAGCCGGATGCGGTTGATCTTGCCCAGTTCGGCGCGGACCACGTCCCGCTCCTCGTCGGGCGAGTTGCCGATCCGCGTGCGGACGGCGTCCCGCATCTGCTCACCGGTCCTGCCGGTGGCGCAGATCAGGAAGACATGACCGAATCTGTCCTGGTAGGCCAGATTCAGTTCGAGCAGCTCCGCCCTGAGTTCACCGGACGCCCCGGCCATGCCCCGCTGTTCGCGGGCCGAGACCGGGTCGCCCGGTTTCGGGCGGCCGATGGGCGGGTGCGCCGCCATCGCCTGTGCCAGATCGTCGGCGGTCAGCGCGGCCGTCGCGGTGTCACTGGCGGTGAGAAGGGCGTCGGCGGTGGCGTACGGCCGGTGGGCGAGCAGTGCGTTCCCCCACGCCGTACTGGCGCACACCTCGTGCAGTGCGGCGGTCGCCGCGCTGTCGGAGGATGTGTTGAACCGGGTGAGGCCCGGCGGCGGGTCGGTCGTCACGGGAGCCTCCGTGGCTGTGCTTGACGGGCTGCGGGACAGCTAACGCCTTCACGAACATCACGTCAACACTTTGTTGAATTTTTTGTCCGGCGGCCCCCACCGCACCCCGGGGCCGGCCGTGTCAGCCCGGCTCGGACCGGTTCAGATAGTTGTAGACGGTGAACCGGCTGACCCCGAGGGCACTCGCGACGGTCTCCACCCCGTGCCGCACGGAGAAGGCCCCGCGCGCCTCCAGCGACCGCACCACCGACTGTTTGGCCTTGCGGTCCAGCGCCGACAGGGGCATGCCGTGCCGGCGCTCCAGCGCGACCAGGATGTGGTCGAGCGATTCGGAGAGCTGCGGGAGGCGTACGGCGAGGACCTCCTCGCCCTCCCAGCTCAGCACGACGTCGTCCGGCTCGGCCAGGGCGGGCGGCACCGTCTCGGCGCCCATCGCGTCGACGAGCGGCTTGACCGCGGCAAGGAGCGGGTGGTCGGACGCCCCGGTCACCGCTCGTCCTCCGCGATCACGTTCACCTGGAGCGAGACACGGGTGGCACCGGCCTCCAGGGAGCGGCGGAGCAGGGTGTCGACGGCCGAGATGACGGCGTCGGCGCCGCCTTCGGCGGTGTTGCCGAACGGACCGACGTCCACGGCGTCCAGTTCGGCCGCCTGGATGACCTCGCGGGCCACCACGGCATGGCCGGGGGCCTCGTCCAGGTCGAACGGCTCGGTCGTGAATTCCACTCTCAGTCGCACGCGCACAACCTACTGCGCGAGGGGCCGAATCCGGGCCGCCCTCTTGACAGCCCTCCCGAATCCCAGGCAATCTTCCGTTAAGCAGAAACTAACTTCCGCTATACGGAAGGAATAGAGAACCACTCATGGCTTCCCTCACGAACAGGCCCGGCTCCGAGCAGCGCTTCGATGTGAACCTGTCGATCCTTTTCACCGAACTCCCGCTCCTGGAGCGCCCCGCGGCGGCCGCCGCCGCGGGCTTCACCGCGGTGGAGCTGTGGTGGCCCTGGACCGACACCCCCACCCCGCCGAAGGCCGAGCTGGAATCCCTGAAGAGGGCCCTCGACTCCGCGGGCACCCAGCTCGTGGGGCTCAACTTCTACGCCGGCCGGCTGCCCGGCCCCGACCGCGGCGCGCTGTCGCTGCCCGGCGCGGAGTCGGACCGCTTCCGGGCGAACATCGACGTGGCGGCCGGCTTCGCCGAATCGGTCGGCTGCAAGGCGCTCAACGCGCTGTACGGGAACCGCGTCGACGGCGTCGACGCGCGCACGCAGGACACCCTCGCCCTGGAGAATCTGGTCCTCGCCGCCCGCGCGGCCGACCGGATCGGGGCGACCCTGCTGATCGAGGCGCTCAACAGGCCCGAGTCCCCGCACTATCCGCTGGTGAGCGCCGAGGCCGCGATCGATGTCGTGGACCGGGTCAACGAGACCACGGGGCTGGGCAACGCCGCGTTCCTGCTGGACGTCTACCACCTGTCGATGAACGGTCTGGACGCCGAGGCGCTGGCCGGGGTCATCGACAGGTACGCCGACCGGACCGGCCACGTACAGATCGCCGACAATCCCGGCCGGGGCGCGCCCGGCACCGGCACCCTGCCGCTCCAGGACCTGCTCGACCGGCTCCGCAAGGCCGGTTACGAGGGGTGGGTCGGCCTGGAGTACAAGCCCGGCGACCGCCCGAGCGCGGAGTCCTTCGAGTGGCTCCCGGCCGGGGCGCGGCGCCAGGGCCTGTCTTCGAAATAGCGCCGTCGCCCGCAGGGCCGGGCGGGACTCCGAAGACACGACCCGGCGCACGCCCACGCCGGACCGCGCCGCGGGCACCACGCGGAGACGACGCAACCACGTATGCGAGAGAGGCACCCCCGATGAGCACTCTTCCCAAGGTGGCCTGGATCGGCCTCGGCATCATGGGGTCCCCCATGGCCGAGAACCTGATCAAGGCCGGATACTCCGTCACCGGCTTCACGCTGGAGCGGGAGAAGCTGGACCGGCTCGCGGCCAACGGCGGCACCGTGGCCGGGTCGATCGCCGAGGCCGTCGAGGGCGCCGACGTCATCATCACGATGGTGCCCGCGTCCCCGCAGGTCGAGGCCGTCGCCTACGGGGAGGACGGCATCCTGGCGAACGCCGCGCAGGGCGCCCTGCTGATCGACATGTCCTCGATCACCCCGCAGACGTCGATCGATCTCGCCGAGGCGGGCCGGGAGAAGGACGTGCGCGTCCTGGACGCACCGGTCTCCGGGGGTGAGGCGGGAGCCGTCGAGGCGGTCCTGTCCATCATGGTCGGCGGCGAGCAGGCCGACTTCGACCGGGCCAGGCCCCTCTTCGAGGCGCTGGGCAGGACCATCGTCCTGTGCGGTCCGCACGGCGCCGGCCAGACGGTGAAGGCGGCCAACCAGCTGATCGTCGCCGTCAACATCCAGGCGTGCGCCGAGGCCGTGGTCTTCCTGGAGAAGTCGGGCGTGGATCTGGGCGCGGCGCTGGACGTGCTGAACGGTGGTCTGGCCGGCTCGACGGTCCTGACCCGCAAGAAGGACAACTTCGTCAACCGCGACTTCGCGCCGGGCTTCCGGATCGACCTGCACCACAAGGACATGGGCATCGTCACCGACGCCGCCCGCGCTGTCGGAGCGGCGCTGCCGGTCGGCGCGGTCGTCGCACAGCTGGTCGCCTCCCTGCGCGCGCAGGGCGACGGCGGCCTCGACCACTCGGCGCTGCTGCGCTCCGTGGAGCGGCTGTCCGGCCGGGAGGCCTGACCGGGGACCCCGCCCCACCGAACTCCGGGTTGTGGCGGCGCTGACAACTGTCCTGTCGCGCCCAGGCGCCGCCACAGCCCGGGAACCACCCGCGCGCCCCCGGAAGTGAGGATGCTCCGGTGGCGGGCGGCCGACAGCCGTCCCTTCCCCCGGCCCTCGTGAGGGGTGGCCGCGGGGAGGGACATCCCCGGGACCGTGGCGGCGCGCGAGCCAGTGCGGTGGTGAGGGGAGCGACGGCGGCCCTCCTGACCTGAAGGACGGCCGTCCGCCGTTCACCGTCGCCGTCGCCACGGTCCCCACAGCCTCTCCCGAGGCTCCGCCGAACGCCGTCCGGCGGTGCGACGGCCCTGTCGCGCCGGCCTCGCACCGCCGGACGGTCTCCAGCGGCCACTCCCGCGAACACCCGGCAAGAGCCCGGCCGAAGTCGGCCGGGCTCTTGTGCGGTCCCAGCCGGTCGGCACACTGAGGGGATGCGTCTTGTCGCGTTCCTCCTCCTCACCGCCGCCGCGGTCGCCCTGTCGATCGTCCAGGAGAACGGTGTCTGGATGATGGCCCCGGCCTTCGCGTTCCTCTTCCTCGGGTTCCCGTTCGGCAGGCGCGAGGGCCCGAAGACGGTACGGCGGCCGTCCGGCGCCGCCGCCGCGGGGACCGCGGCCGGCGCCACCGGGGCCGTCGCGGCGGCCAGTTGGTGGGCGGACGGACACGCGCACGGCGGGGACTCCGCGGACGCGAGCGGCGGGGACGGCGGCGGAGACGGCGGGGGCGGGGACGGTGGCGGGTGCGGGGGCTGCGGAGGCTGCGGGGGTTGCGGGGGCTGACGACACCGGCGTACACGACAGCGGCCCCCGCCCGAAGTCGCGGGCGGGGGCGTGCTGCGGTGACGAGCCGTCAGGTTGTCACCGTCGTATGACGGACCCTCATACGACGGGCCTGACGAGCGGCTTGATCTCGGTGGGCGCGTGGCCGGGCTCGGTGGCCAGGTCCTCCCACTCGTTCACCTGGTCGATCCGCACCCCCATCGAGATGTTCGTGATCCGCTCCAGGATCGCCTCGACCACCACCGGCACCCGGTACTCGGCGGCCAGCTTCTTCGCCTGCTCGAAGGCCGGCAGCAACTGGTCGGGCTCGGTGACCCGGATCGCCTTGCAGCCCAGGCCCTCGACGACCTTCACATGGTCGACCCCGTAGACACCCAGCTCGGGTGAGTTGATGTTCTCGAACTCCAGGTTGACCTGGAAGTTGATGTCGAGATTGCGCTGCGCCTGCCGGATCAGCCCCAAGTAGGCGTTGTTCACCAGCACATGGACGTAACCGATCCGGTGTTGCGCGCCGACGGCCAGCTCTTCGAGCATGAACTGGAAGTCGTAGTCGCCGGAGAGCGCCACGACCGTGCTGTCCGGGTCGGCCTTCGCGACACCGAGCGCGGCCGGGATCGTCCAGCCGAGCGGGCCCGCCTGGCCGCAGTTGATCCAGTGCCGGGGCTTGTAGACGTGCAGCATCTGCGCGCCCGCGATCTGGGAGAGACCGATGGTGGTGACGTACCGGGTGTCGGGACCGAAGGCGCGGTTCATCTCCTCGTACACGCGCTGCGGTTTCATCGGCACGTTGTCGAAGTGCGTCCGGCGGTGGAGGCTGCCCTTGCGCTCCAGCACGGACGCGACCCACTCGGTGCGGTCGGGCAGCCGGCCCGCCTCCTTCAGCTCCTTCGCCACCTCGACGAAGAGCCTCAGCGCGTCCCCGGCGTCCGAGGCGATCCCGTAGTCCGGCGCGAAGATCTTGCCGATCTGGGTGGGCTCGATGTCGACGTGGACGAAGGTGCGCCCGGCCGTGTAGACGTCGAGCGCCCCGGTGTGCCGGTTGGCCCAGCGGTTGCCGATGCCGAGGACGAAGTCCGAGGCCAGGAACGTCTCGTTGCCGTAGCGGTGCGAGGTCTGGATGCCCACCATTCCGGCGTTCAGGTCGTGGTCGTCGGGGATGGTGCCCCAGCCCATCAGGGTCGGGACGACGGGTGTGCCGGTCAGCTCGGCGAACTCCACCAGCAGGGCGGAGGCGTCGGCGTTGATGACACCGCCGCCGGCGACGATCAGCGGGCGCTCGGACGCGGCCAGCATCGTGAGCGCCTTCGCGATCTGCGCGCGGGCGGCCGACGGCTTGTAGACGGGCAGCGGCTCGTACGTCTCCGGGTCGAACTCGATCTCGGTCAGCTGCACATCGATCGGCAGATCGACGAGGACGGGGCCCGGCCGGCCCGAGCGCATCAGATGGAACGCCTGCTGGAGGACGCCGGGGACCTGGGCGGCCTCCAGGACGGTGGTGGCCGCCTTGCTGACGGGACGCGCGATCGACGCGATGTCGACGGCCTGGAAGTCCTCCTTGTGGATCACCGCGGTCGGCGCCTGGCCGGTGATGCACAGGATCGGTATCGAGTCACCGATCGCGGAGTACAGCCCCGTGATCATGTCGGTGCCTGCCGGGCCCGAAGTGCCGATGCACACACCGATGTTGCCGGGGTTGGCGCGCGTGTAGCCCTCGGCCATGTGGGAGGCGCCCTCCACATGACGGGCGAGCGTGTGGTCGATGCCACCGGCCTCTTGGAGGGCCTTGTAGAAGGGGTTGATCGCCGCGCCCGGCACACCGAACGCGTCGGTGACGCCTTCGCGCTTGAGGATCTCAACTGCCGCTCGGGCAGCGGTCATACGAGGCATGGGGTGCTCCTGCTCCGGCTGGTGGACTCGGGCTCTGTCGCGCCACCTGAGAGCGTCGATTCCGTCGATTCCGCTTCTTCCGTAATGCGGAAAGCTTGTTCTGCTATGTGGAATCAATCTAAAGTGCCCGCCACCCGCCGTCAAGGGATGACGGAAGCCCCTCCCCAAGACCCCGCCGGTGATGGACGATGGGCGGGCAGGCACGGCGCGCGAACGCGGGACAAGGGGGTACGGGAGTGGGAGAGAGCGTTCCTGTCCGCTGTCCCGACTGCGGGGAGAGCCATGTGTTCACGGCGCCGGCCTACCCCTGCCCCTGCGGGACGGCCGTCGCCGCGCCCCTGGTGATGGGCGCTCCCCCGGTCCGCATAGTGCGCCGGACCTGGGACGAGGAGTGGGTGACCGTCAGCTGCGCCGGGTGCGGACGGCAGGACCAGTGGCCGCAGCCCGAACTCGGCTGCCCGTGCGGGGCGTTGCTGCGGATACCGGTCAGGCCGGTGGCGGCCGGGACGGGATGCGACGCCGCGCACGCCGCCGCGCTCTATCTGTGCGAGATCGGCTTCCCCGACGTCCTGCGCTCCGGCGAGCGGCCCGAGACCGGCGTCGATCTGCGCGGACCGGGGATCGTCGCCCGGGTCGACCTGGGCGCGCGTCCCGCCGACGCGCGCGCCGTCGAGTGTCTGTGGCTGAACGCGCTGAGCGAGTCGGCGGTGAGCGCGGCCTTCGCCGTGGCCGGTTACACGGACCAGGCACGGGAGCGCGCCGACACCCTCGGGGTGCCGCTGTTCCTCCTGGACCCGGCGGGCGTCCCCCGGCCGGTCAACGGCGCCGCGGCCGAGCTGGACCGCTCACCCGCCTGACCGGAACGGCGAACTCCGGTCCCCGGCCCCCGGACCGCGCACCCCCGAACCGGGTGCGAAACGTGAACCCCACACCGCGCGCGCACCGCGCGGGCATACTTCCCCCATGCGAATCCGCCCCGCGGTCCCCGCCGATCTCCCCCTCCTCCAGGACATCGAGAGGGCCGCCGGTGAACCGTTCCGCGCTGTCGGCATGGCCGCGATCGCCGACGACGAACCCCCTGCCATCGCTCTCCTGGACCGCTATCTGCGCGCGGGCCACGCCTGGGTGACCGAGGACACCACGGGCCGCCCGGTCGCGTATCTGATCTACGACGAGGTCGACGGCGCCGCCCATATCGAGCAGGTCTCCGTCCATCCCACGGCCGCGGGCCGCGGTGTCGGCCGCGCGCTCATCGAGCATCTGGCCGGACGGGCGGAGAGCGCGGGGCTGGCCGGGCTCACCCTGACCACGTTCGCGAACGTGCCGTGGAACGCGCCGTACTACGCCCGGCTCGGCTTCCGCACCCTCGCGGAGAGCGAACTCACCGACGGGCTGCGGGAGATCAGAAGCGCCGAGGCCGCGCACGGCCTCGACCAGTGGCCCCGCGTCTGCATGCGCCGTGCCCCGACGGTGAGCTGAGCGGCGGGGCGCCCACGGCCGGTCCGACCGCCCGGGTCAGGGCCGGTCGCCCTCCTCGTACTCCGCGTCCGAGCCCTCGGCCGTCCGCTCACGCAGCTCGATACGGCGGATCTTCCCCGAGACCGTCTTGGGCAGTTCGGCGAACTCGATACGGCGCAGGCGCTTGTACGGGGCGAGGACCGCGCGCGAGTGCTCGAAGAGCAGCTTCGCCGTGTCGGGTCCGGGCTCCCAGCCGTCCGCCAGGACGATGTAGGCCTTCGGGACGTTGAGCCGCAGCGCGTCGGGCGCCGGGACGACGGCGGCCTCGGCCACGGCCTCGTGCTCCAGCAGCGCGCTCTCCAGCTCGAACGGCGAGATCTTGTAGTCGGACGCCTTGAAGACGTCGTCACTGCGGCCGATGTACGTGATGTAGCCGTCGGCGTCGCGCGAGCCGATGTCGCCGGTGCGGTAGAAACCGTTCGCCATCGCCCGCGCCGTACGCTCCGGGTCGCCGTGGTAGCCGGCCATCAGCCCGACCGGGGCGTCGGCGAGGTCCAGCGAGATCTCGCCCTCCCGCGCGCCGGGCGCGCCGGTGACCGGGTCGAGCAGTTCCACGACGAAACCGGGGGTCGGCCGGCCCATCGAGCCGGCCTTCAGGAGCTGCCCCGGCGAGTTGGCGACCTGGACGGCCGTCTCGGTCTGGCCGAAGCCGTCCCTGATCGTCGCGCCCCACTCCCGGCGGACGGTCTCGATGACCTCTGGGTTGAGCGGTTCACCGGCGGCCACGACCTCGCGGGGACGGTTGCGCAGCAGTGTGAGGTCGGCCTGGATCAGCATCCGCCACACGGTGGGCGGCGCGCAGAAGCTGGTGACGCGGGCGCGGTCCATCTCCGCCATCAGCCGCACCGGGTCGAAGCGCGTGTAGTTGTGGATGAAGACGGTCGCCTCGGCGTTCCAGGGCGCGAAGAGATTGGACCAGGCGTGCTTGGCCCAGCCGGGCGAGGAGATGTTCAGATGCACGTCGCCGGGTCCCAGCCCGATCCAGTACATCGTCGCGAGATGGCCGATCGGATACGAGACATGGGTGTGCTCGACCAGCTTGGGGCGGGCGGTGGTGCCGGAGGTGAAGTAGAGCATCAGCGTGTCGTCGGCGCGGGTGACCCCGTCGGGCTCGAAGACCGTCGACTCCTGGTGGGACGCCTCGTACGCCAGCCAGTCGGTCCCGTCGGGACGCGGACCGGCGTCCGGGCCCACGGCGTCAACCTGGGCACCGTCGCCACCCACCACGATCCGGGTGTACTCCCCGGGCACCTCGGCGAACTTCGCGGTGTCGCCCGCCCGGACGATCACCTGCCGGACCCGGCCGCGCTCGATCCGGTCCCGCAGGTCCAGCGGGCCGAGCAGCGGTGTCGCCGGGATGACGACGGCCCTGAGCTTCATCGCGGCGAGCGCCGTCTCCCACAGCTCGGTCTGGTTGCCGAGCATCACGAGAACGCGGTCACCGGCCGACACGCCCTGCGCGCGCAGCCAGTTGGCCACCTGGGCAGAGCGCCCGGACATCTCGGCGAAGGAGGTGACGCACTCGGTGCCGTCCTCCTCGACGATGTGCAGGGCGGGCCGGTCGTTGCCCTCGGCGATCACGTCGAACCAGTCGAGTGCCCAGTTGAACAGCTCGGGGCGGGGCCAGACGAAGCCTTCGTACGCCGCGGAGTAGTCCTCCCGGTGCCGCAGCAGGAAATCCCTGGCGGCGCGGAACCGCTCGGTCGCGTCGACCGCTGTCATGTGCCCTCCTCATCGCTCGCCCGTTCACCGAGGGTTCTCCGTCCCCGGTGGCCGTCGCGCGCCCACCGGGGATGACGGGACAGCCCTTAGCATCGTGTAGCCGGTGACGTACGTCTCACCACCCCCTGACGGGGGTGAACGGAAATCGTTCGGCCGGCGGAGCGAGCCCAAGAGAAGGAAGACGCTGTGACTGAGGCGGTCGAAGCGGTCGAGATGCGGACCGCGCTGCTGACTCTGCGCCGTACGACCGGGCTGCCGGTGGCGTTCGGCGGGCTGTTGCACGATGCCCGCCAGGTGCGCATCGCGGAGCTGAACGGCACGGCGACCGGTGCGCTGCGCGGGCTGGGGATCTCCGTCGGGAACGGGCTGGGCGGCAAGTCGATCGCGCTGCTGCGGCCGTGCGCGGTGACCGACTACCGGCAGGCGCGCCACATCAGCCACGAGTACGACGCCGCGGTGGCCGCCGAGGGGCTGCGCTCCGTGGTCGCCGTTCCCGTGATCGTGCGGCGCCGGGTCCGTGGCGTGCTGTACGGCGCGCTGCGCGATCCGCTGCCGATGGGCGAGCGGGTCTTCGACGCCGCCGTCGCCGCCGCCCGTGACGTGGAGCAGTCACTGGCCGTACGGGACGAGGTGCAGCGGCTGCTGGCCGTGACCCGTGAGCCGGTGCGGGGGCGGCCCGAGGCGTGGGAGGAGGTCCGCGAGGCGCACAGCGAGCTGCGGGCACTCGCGCCGCGCATCGCGGACGCCGGGCTGCGGAGCGAACTGCACGCCGTCTGCGGCCGGTTGGCGGGCGCGGGCGGCGCCCCGCAGGACTGGCGCGACGGGGGCGGGCTCCGCGAGCCGCGGGGCGTCGCGCTGGCGCCGCGCGAGGTGGACGTGCTGGCGTGCGTGGCGGCGGGTTCGACGAACGCGGCGGCGGCCGAGCGCCTGGGGCTGCGGCCGGAGACGGTGAAGGGCTATCTGCGGGCGGCGATGCGCAAGCTGGGGGCCCACAACCGCCTGGAGGCGGTGGTGGCGGCCCGCCGCGCGGGCCTGCTGCCGTAGAAACCCACCGGCGACGACTCCTGCGGGCGGCCCGGCGCGGGTCCGCGCGGTCCCACCCGCCCCGCCGGCGGACGGCACCACCTGGAAGACGCGGCCCGGTGCGGCATCCGCCAAGCCCCACCCGGCCCGCGACGCCTGCCACGGCACCCCTCCCCCGCCCCGCAACGCACCCCGCCTCCTCGCCCCGAAGGCGGACCGCGCTACCTGGAAGACGCGGCCCGGCCCTCAACGCACAGGACCCCGCCCCGCCGGCGGACCGCGCCGCTTCGCGGAGACCGTCCGGGACTACCCCACGGCCGGTGCCGAGAAGTCCGCGAAGCGCACCGTGAACGCGGGGGAGCCGGCCGAGGAGAGGGAGCCGAGCATACGGACGCCCTCCTCGGCCACCGCGTCGCGCTGGGCGCGGGTGAGCGTGCCGAAAGCCCGCACCGTCAGCGTGCCCTGCCCGTCGCCCTCCGTGCCGTCCTCCAACCGCCAGATCCCGGCGAGGAATCCGTCGACGAGGAAGGTGCGGTGGCCCTGGTTGCCGTTCCAGGTGAGCTTGCGGTAAGCGGAGGGGACGACGCGGGTGCGGTCCGCGTGCGAGAGCAGCAGGTTGTCGTACTCGGGCAGGAAGCGGGGCGGGGCCGGGGTGTCCGCGTCCGGCCGGGGCGCGTCGGGGAGGTCGAAGAGTTCGGCGCCCGACTCGCCGCGGAAGGTGAGGAGCCGGTCCCGCAGCCGCTCGAAGACCGGGCCGAGCCGGGTCAGCCGGCACCAGGTCTGCATGTCCTTGACCGACGCGGGCCCGAAGGCGGCGAGGTAGCGCAGGACGGCGTCCTCGGGCGCGATGCCCGTCGGCGCCGCCGCTCCGGCCGCCTCCGCGCCGAACCACTTGCGCGCCGTCGTGAGCGTGACCTGCCCGCTGCGGCCCCACAGACCGCGCGGTGTGACCTGGACGAGCGGGAGCGTGCACCGTGCGGCGAGCGAGAGGGCGAGCGGGTCGGCGCCGGGCCACCGTTCGACCAGTGACGCCTTCAACTCCTTGAGCGGCAGCGGCTGTTCCTCGACCAGCTCCCTGGCGTACTCGGCGAGCCGGTCCAGGTCCACACCGGTGAGACCGTCCCGGAAGATCCGCAACTCCCGTTCGATCAGGGGCTGGACGAGCGGGCGCAGCGCGAGGCAGTCCGCGGCGGTGTGGGTGTGGATGGTGGAGCGGAGCGTGACCATCCGGCCGACCTCGCGGGACGCCATCAGCCCGGAGAGCTCCTCGGGGTCGAACGCCTCCAGCCTGGCCGCGAGCTGGACGTACGGCGGCTTCACGTTCTGCGCCTGGAGCCCGGCCAGATGTGTCACGGCCTCCTTGGCCGGCATGGCGGCGCGCCGCAGCAGGAGCTGCCGCGCCAGGGTGGCGCGGTTGAGCGCGCGGGTACTGAGCACGGGATGCGTGAGCGGGTCCGTCGTCTTCGAGGCCATGCTCCGCACGTTACCCAGCCTTGCGGACACCTTCTGTCCTCAACGCCGGGGGGCCCCGAACGGCGCGGCCCACCCGGTGGCCGGGGCCGACCCCGGTGGTCAGTTCGCGGCGGTGACCGTGAACAGCGCCCCGTCCGGGTCGCGGAGCGTCGCCTCGGCCGTCCCGCCCGCTTCGGCGGACCCGTCCGGGCGGTGCACGAGCGAGCCGCCGGCGGCCAGGGCCGTCCCGACCGCCGCGTCCACGTCCTTCACATGGAAGCGCACCAGCCAGCGCGGCCGGATGCGCGGGTCGGGCGCGGCCTGTACGGCGCCGCCGCTGATCCGGGCCAGCTCCTCGTCGCCGTCCAGGAGCAGTGACCGTTCGCCCTCGTGGGCCAGGCGCAGTCTCCCCTCGCTCTCCGGCTCCCAGCCGAGGGTGAGCGAGTAGAAGCGCCCCGCCGCGACGGCGTTCCTGGTCCGCAGCTCCAGCGAGGCGGAGCCGCTGCCGCGCCCCATGGACCAGTCGGAGCGCACCGAACCCTCCCAGATGCCGAAGACGGCGCCGTCCGGGTCGACGGCGAGCGCCGCGCGGCCGGTGTGGAAGGCCAGCGGGCCGACGCCGACGGTGCCGCCGCGTTCCCTGATCCTGGCCGCCGCCTCGTCCACGTCCGTGACGTTGAAGTACGGGGTCCAGGAGACGGCGACCTGGAGCGAGGAGGCGAGTGCTCCGATGCCGGCGACCGGCAGGCCGTCGATGAGCGCGACGGAGAAGTCGTCGCCGAGTCCGGCCCGCCGGTAGGTCCAGCCGAGGACCTCGCCGTAGAAGTCCTGGGCGCCCGGCAGTTCACGTGCCAGCAGGCTCACCCAGCACGGTGCTCCGGCGACTCCCTGTGCTTTCGGCATTCCACTCCGCTCCCCGGGTGACTCGTCCGCGATCCGCTGCCGCACCGGAGGGTTCGGTGCCCTCACGTGCACGGCAGACGCCTCTGAATGTATGTGAAGGCACTGCGGCACGGCGAACGAACCCTGTCCGCGATATGATCAACCACTTATCGTGGGAGCGCTCCCAGTGGTTGGATGACGATCCCCCGACGAGAGCGTGGATGGAGGTCGCACGATGGTGGTAAAGGGACGCACGAGCCGGCCCAGCCAGCCCACGCTCGAAGAGGTGGCGGCGCTCGCGGGTGTCGGACGCGGCACCGTCTCCCGCGTCATCAACAACTCGCCCCGGGTGCGCGACTCCACCAGGCAGCTCGTCCAGGAGGCGATCGCCGAGCTGGGCTACGTGCCCAACCGGGCGGCTCGCGCGCTCGCCGGGAGCCGCACCGACGCCGTCGCGCTGGTGATCCCGGAGACCGAGAAGCGGTTCTTCGCGGAGCCGTACTTCTCCGACGTGCTCCACGGTGTCGGCACGGGACTGGCCGACACCGAGATGCAGTTGCTGCTCACACTCGTCCGGAACGAGAACGAGCGCCGCCGCTTCCTCCAGTACGCGCGGGCCGGCCGGGTCGACGGCGTGCTGCTGGTCTCCGTGCACGGCGACGACCCGCTGCCCGACCTGCTCGCGGAGCTGGGCCTGCCGACCGTGCTGAGCGGCCGCCGCTCGGCGGACGAGCCGGTGAGCTACGTCGACTCCGACAACGCGGGCGGCGCCCGGTCCGCCGTACGCCATCTCGTGGAGACCGGGCGGCGGCGGATCGCCACGGTCACCGGACCGCTGGACATGTACGTGGCGCAGTGCCGGCTCGCCGGGTACCAGGAGGCCGTGGCCGCCTCGGGCGGCGATCCGGACCCGTCCTGGACGGCACACGGCGACTTCACCGAGGAGAGCGGACGCCGGGCGATGACGGAGCTGCTGGCGCGCCACCCGGACCTGGACGCGGTGTTCGCCGCGTCCGACGTGATGGCGGCGGGCGCGCTGCACTCCCTGCGGGCGGCGGGCCGCCGGGTGCCCGAGGACGTGGCCGTCGTCGGCTTCGACGACTCCCCCATCGCCGGGCACACCGATCCCCAGCTCACCTCCGTACGGCAGCCGGTGGAGGAGATGGGGCAGGCGATGGCACGGGTGCTGCTGGAGGGCATCGACAACCCGGCGGCGCCGCACCGGCACGCCGTGCTGCCCACCGAGCTGGTGCGGCGCGCGTCGTCCTGAACTTCCCGGTCAGGCGCGCAGATACGCCAGGACTGCCAGCACGCGCCGGTGGCCCTCGCCGTCCACGCGCAGGTCCAGCTTCTGGAGGATGGCGCTGACGTGCTTGTTGACCGCCGCCTCCGTGACGTACAGATGCCGCGCGATCGCCGCGTTCGCCCTCCCCTCCGCCATCAGGGAGAGCACCTCGCGCTCCCTGGGCGTGAGCCGCTGGAGCGGATCCCGCTGCCGGCGCAGGAGCTGGCGTACGACCTCCGGGTCGACCACCGTCTCGCCCGCGGCGACCCGGGCGACCGCGTCGACGAACTCCGTCACCGCGCTGACCCGGTCCTTGAGCAGATAACCGACACCGCCGTCGCTGCCGAGGTCGAGCAGACGCGCGGCGTACGACTGCTCCACGTACTGGCTGAGCACCAGGACCGGCAGTGCGGGGTGTTCGCGGCGCAGGGCGACGGCGGCGCGCAGACCGTCGTCCGAGTGGTCCGGGGGCATGCGGATGTCGGTGACGACGATGTCGGGCCGGTGCGCGCGGACCGCGGTGAGCAGGCTGTCCGCGTCACCGACCTCGGCCGCGAGCCGGTGGCCGAACCGGGTCAGGACACCGACCAGGCCGTCGCGCATCAGCGGGGAGTCCTCGGCGAGGACGACGGTCAGCGACATGGGATCTCCGCGTGCAGCAGGGTCGGCCCGCCTGCCGGGCTGGAGATCCGCAGTCTGCCATCGGCGGCGGCGACCCGGTCGGCGAGCCCGACCAGCCCGGTTCCGGCCGCCGGATCGGCGCCGCCCACCCCGTTGTCGCTGACGCTGAGCGTCAGTACGCCGGCGTGCAACCGCGCGTGCACCTCGGCGCGGGTGGCCGCGCTGTGCTTGGCCGCGTTGGCGAGGGATTCGGCGACGACGAAGTACGCGGCACTCTCCACGGCGGCGGGCGGGCGGTGCGGCAGCAGGATGTCGACGGTGACCGGCAGGACGGAGCGGGCGCTGAGATTGCCGACGGCCTCGGAAAGCCCGTGGTCCGTCAGCGCCTTGGGGTGCACGCCCCGGCTCAGCTCGCGCAACTCTTCGACGGCCAGGGCGACTTGCTCCTGGGCGGTGTCGAGCTGCCGGGCGACGGACGAGCCGGGCTCCGCGTCCAGCCGGGCCAGGCCGAGCAGGACGTTGAGCGAGACGAGCCGCTGCTGGGCCCCGTCGTGCAGATCCCGTTCGATCCTGCGGCGCTCCGCGTCGAAGGACCCGACGAGCCGGGCCCGGGAGGCGCGCACCTCGGTCAGCCCGCGGCCGAGTTCCCCGTCGCGGGGGGCGAGGATCGCGCGGGTCATGGCGGCGCGCGCACCGGCCCAGACGGTGATGGTGTAAGGCGCGACCGGCACCAGGCACACCGCGACGACCACCAGCGGCCAGGCGTCCGGATCGCCGACGGGTGAGGTGGCGAGGAGTACGGGGACGGCGAGCGAGACTCCCAGCACCAGCACGTCCATCCACCACATCGCGGCCAACGACGCGGCGGTGAAGCCCAGTTCACGCCAGGTGGCGGGCTCGCGCAGCCGGGTGGCCAGCCAGCCGCGCACTCCCGGTACGGCGGGCGGGCGGTGCGGGTCGGGGAGCGGGTCGGGGTCCATCAGACGCAGCCGCCGGCGCTCGACACGGCTGACGACGATGCCGGACAGCGCCACGCCCAGGAGCAGTACGGCCCCGACCCCGGCGACCAGGGAGACGACACCGGCGAGCGTCAGCGCCGCCAGCACCGTCAGGACGAGCGCGCCGAAGAGACCGCCGGTCAGGAGGTAGAGGAGGGAACGCCAGGGCCAGGAGGAGGTGAGGAACGTCCACGGGCCGCTGCCCACGGCCCGCCAGGCTGTCGAGTGGTGCACCCGTCGACCGTAGCCGCGGGACGCGGTCCGGACAGTAGGACCAGCACTACCTTCGGACTCCCGTGCGCGCCAATGCGCCGCGCCCCCGGCCGGCGGTGGGATACGGGGCATGTGGATCAGCACGAACAGACCCGGTACGAACGGCCCCCTCCGGCGCACGGCGGGACGGCTCGTCGCCGCGCTCGGTCTCACGGCCGTCGCCGTGGCCGGCCCCGCCCCGGCCGCGCTCGCCGAACCGGCCCCGGCCCCGGCCCCGGCCCCGGCCACCCTCACCCCCGCCGCCATCGACCGCTTCATGGACAGCTATCTCGACCGGACCGGACTGCCCGGCGCGGTGGTGGCGGTGACCAGGGGGAAGGAGGTCGTGCACACCGGCGGGTACGGGCGCGCCACCGGCGGGCAGGCCATGACGGCGCGGACCCCGGTCCCGGTGGCCTCGCTCTCCAAGTCCATGACCGCGCTCGCCGTCATGCAGCTGGTCGAGGAGGGTGAGGTCGGCCTCGACCGGCCCGTACGCGGCTATCTGCCGGAGTTCACCATGGCCGACGGGCGGGCGGCGCGGATCACCGTCCGCCAGTTGCTCGACCAGACGTCCGGCATGGCCGATTCGGCCTTCCCCGATCTGGCGCTGCCGCAGGCGCACACGTTGAGGGGAGCGGTCGCCCGGATGCGCGGGGCCCGTCTCGCCGCCGAACCGGGGACCCGGTGGAGCTACCACAACCCCAACTACTTCGTCGCGGCCCGGCTGGTCGAGGTGGTCACCGGGGAGCCGTTCGCCGACCGCCTCCGCGACCACGTCTTCAGACCCCTGGGGATGACGGACTCGCGCTCCGCCGACTCCACCACCGACATGCCCAAGGACGCCCGGGGATACGTACGGGCGTACGGCCGCCTGGTGGAGCGCGCGCACCCGCGCTGGTTCACCGCGGGCGGCCACGGTGTCGTCACCACCGCCGACGACCTGGCCCGCTGGCTGATCACGCAGAACAACGGCGGTGCCGGCGCGGACGGCCGGCGGGTCGTCTCCGCGCGCAGCGTGGACACCATGCACACACCGCCGGACGGCGGGAACTACGCGATGGGCTGGTCGCTGGGTGAGGCGAGCGGTGACGCCGGGCCGCCGCTCCAGCACACCGGTGAGCTGCTGACCCACAACGCCATCCAGGTGCTGCTGCCGGACCGGGAGACCGGCATCGCCGTCGTCAGCAACACCGGCATGATCTCCGGCGACGACAGCGCGGGCATCGCGGACGGTCTGCGGGATCTGGCCGAAGGCCGGCCGGCGGAGATCAGGGAGCCGTTCACCATGACCGCCGACCAGGTCCTCGCCGGGCTGACGCTGCTGGCACTGGGACTGGGCGCCCTGGGCACCGTACGGGCGCCGGGCTGGGCGAGCAGGGCGGCGGGGCGCCCGCTGTGGCGCGCCGGGCTGCGGACCCTGCCGTACGCGCTGCCGGTCGCCTGCCTGGTGGGGCTGGCCGATCTGATGGGCCTGCTGATGCGGCGGGAGGGCACGTTCGGGCAGGTGGTGTACGTGTGGCCCGCGCTGGTGGTGTGCGTCGCGGCGGCGGCGCTGGCGTCGGCCGCGGTGATCGCGTCGCGGGCCGGCCACCTGACCCGCGCGGTCCTCGCGGGACGGCGGGCCACCGGTGCCGGGCACGGGCGCGCGGGCGACGGGTCCTCGGACGCGGACCACGGGGGCTCGGGCTCAGGCGACGGAGCCGATCCGGGCGGGGGTCGGTCCCCCGTCGTGGTGGATCGGGGTGTGGGCGCCGGTCAGTGAGACACCGGTGCCGCCGCGCCGGTTCGCGACGATCTCCGCCGCGATCGACAGCGCCGTCTCCTCGGGCGTACGGGCCCCGAGGTCGAGGCCGATGGGGCTGCGCAGCCTCGTCAGCTCCAGCTCGGTGACGCCCACACCGCGCAGCCGCTCGTTACGGTCCAGATGGGTCCGCCGGGAGCCCATGGCGCCGACGTAGGCGACGGGCAGCTTGAGGGCGAGACGCAGCAGGGGGACGTCGAACTTGGCGTCGTGGGTCAGGACACAGAGCACCGTACGGCCGTCGGTCTCCGTCGACTCCAGATAGCGGTGGGGCCAGTCCACCACGATCTCGTCGGCGTCCGGGAAGCGTGCGCGGGTGGCGAAGACGGGGCGGGCGTCGCACACGGTGACGTGGTGGCCGAGGAACTTCCCCACCCTGACCAGGGCGGACGCGAAGTCGATGGCCCCGAAGACGATCATGCGCGGGGCGGGCACGCTGGACTCGACGAGGAGGGTCAGGGTCCGGCCGCAGCGCGAGCCGTCCTCGCCGATCGTGACGGTGCCGGTGCGGCCGGCGTCCAGCAGGGCGCGGGCCTCGGCCGCCGCCGTCCCGTCCAGCGCCGGGTGGCCGCCCAGCGTCCCCTCGTACGCTCCCCCGGGGCGTACGAGGAGGGCCCTGCCCCGCAGTTCCGCGGGCCCGTCGGTGAGCCGGGCGACGGCCGCCGCCTCGCCTCCGGCGGCGGCGGACAGCGCGGCGGCGAACACGTCCCGGCCCGGTGAGTCCGCGTGTACCGGGGTGACGAGGATGTCGATGACGCCCCCGCAGGTCAGGCCCACGGCGAAGGCGTCCTCGTCGCTGTAGCCGAACGTCTGGAGCACCGTCCCGCCGTCGTCCAGGGACTGCCGGCACAGCTCGTAGACGGCGCCCTCCACACATCCGCCGGAGACGGAGCCGATCGCGGTGCCCTCGCCGTCGACGGCGAGGGCGGCGCCCGGCTGCCGGGGCGCGCTGCCGCCGACGGCCACCACGGTGGCCACGGCGAAGTCCCGTCCCTGCTCGACCCACCGGTTCAGTTCGTCGGCGATGTCCAGCATGTCGGCCTCCTCTGGTTCTCAGTATCGGATGTGCGGAGGGCGGCGGCGCGTCGGCGCCGGCCGGGCCCGGAGCGGTGTCAGCCCACGCCGAGCCAGCCCTCGATCGGGTGGAGCGCGAAGAAGACCACGAAGATCACGGTCAGCGCCCACATGAAGGCACCGATCTCCCGGACCCTGCCCTGGGCCGTCCTGATGGCGACGTAGGAGATGACACCGGCGGCGACCCCGGCGGTGATCTGGTAGGTGAACGGCATGATCACCACGGTCAGGAAGACCGGTACGGCCACGGCCCGGTCGTTCCAGTCGACGTGCTTGGCGTTCTGCATCATCATCGCGCCGATGACCACCAGGGCCGCCGCCGCGACCTCGCCGGGGACGATCTGGGTGATCGGGCTGAAGAACAGGCAGGCGGCGAAGAAGAGACCGGTCACGACGGAGGCGAGGCCCGTGCGGGCCCCCTCCCCCACACCCGTGGCGGACTCCACGAACACGGTCTGGCCGGAGCCGCCCGCGACACCGCCGACGACTCCGCCCGCGCCGTCCACGAACAGCGCCTTCGACAGGCCGGGCATCCGGCCCTTCTCGTCGGCCAGCCCGGCCTCCGTGCCGACGCCGATGATCGTGGCCATGGCGTCGAAGAACCCGGCGAGCACGAGCGTGAAGACGATCATGCCGACGGTCATCGCGCCGACCTCGCCCCAGCCGCCGAACTCGACGTCCCCGAAGAGCGAGAAGTCCGGCATGGACAGGGCGCCGCCGGTCAGCTCGGGCGGCCCGCTCGCCCACGCCTTGGCGCCGATGACACCGGCGGCGTTGAGCACGGCGGCGACGACCGTGCCGGCGACGATGCCGATCAGGATCGCGCCGGGCACGTCGCGCGCCTGGAGCATGAAGATCAGCAGCAGCGTGAGGGCGAAGATCAGGACCGGCCAGCCGGCGAGTTCGCCGGCCGGGCCCAGGGTGACGGGTCCGCCGCCCTGCGAGGCGTGCACGAAGCCCGCCTTGACCAGTCCGATCAGCGCGACGAAGGTACCGATGCCCATCGTGATCGCGTGCTTGAGCGCGAGCGGGATCGCGTTCATGATCAGCTCGCGCAGGCCGGTGACGACCAGCAGCATGATCACGACGCCGTACATCACGCACATGCCCATGGCCTGCGGCCAGGTCATGTTGGGGGCGACCTGCGTGGAGATGACGCCGGAGACGGAGAGACCGGCGGCGAGGGCCAGCGGCACCTTGCCGACGAAGCCCATCAGCAGCGTGGTGACGGCCGCGGCGACGGCGGTGGCGGTGATCAGCGCGGGCTGGCCGAGCACATTGCCCGCGACGTCCTTCCCGCCGAGGATCAGCGGGTTGAGCAGCAGGATGTACGCCATGGCCATGAAGGTCGTGACGCCGCCGCGCACTTCACGCGCGACGGTGGATCCCCGCTGGGATATGTGGAAATACCGGTCGAGCCAGGACCTCCCGGCCGGGGGACGCGAGCCTGGGCCGGCGTCCTCGGCGGTGGTCACGGGCTCCACGGACTGCTGGGTCATGGTGCCTACTCCCAAGGTTCACAGGGGCACCCGCGGTAAGACGTGCGATGCGGGATTTGGGATGGTGCGTGGGCTGCACGACCCGGGGGACGGCCCGAGGCGAACTGGGTTGCACTGGGGTGTACTGGCGTGTGCTGGCGTGTGCTGGCGTGTGCTGGGGTGTACCGCGCGAGTGTGGCGCGGTGCCGGTGTGGCGCGGTGGCGCGTGACCGGTGTGCCGCCGTGAGCGGTGGGGCGGCGGCCGTGGCCCCGGACGTCGCCGGTCGGGCGGCGTCCGGAGCGTACGGGCGGGCGCCCGTCAGGTGCCGGTCAGATGCTCCGGCCGTACCGGGGTCCTGTTCAGCTCCAGCCCCGTCGCGTTCCTGATCGCCGCGAGCACGGCGGGGGTCGACGACAGGGTCGGGGCCTCGCCGATGCCACGCAGCCCGTACGGCGCGTGCTCGTCGGCCAGTTCGAGCACGTCGACCGGGATGGTGGGCGTGTCGAGGATGGTGGGGATCAGATAGTCCGTGAAGGACGGATTGCGCACCTTCGCGGTCTCCGGGTCGACGAGGATCTCCTCCATGACCGCCACGCCCAGGCCCTGGGTGGTACCACCCTGGATCTGGCCGAGGACGGACAGCGGGTTGAGCGCCTTGCCGACGTCCTGTGCCACGGCCAGCTCGACCACCTTGACCAGGCCGAGCTCCGTGTCGACCTCGACCACCGCGCGGTGCGCGGCGAACGAGTACTGGACATGGCCGTCGCCCTGCCCCGTCCGCAGGTCGAACGCCTGCGTGGGACGGTGGCGCCACTCCAGTTCGAGATCGACCGACTCGCCCTCCAGGACGTCCACCAGATCGGCCAGGACCTCCCCGCCGTCGGTGACGACCTTGCCGCTCTCCAGGAGCAGTTCGGCCGTGGCCCAGGCGGGGTGGTACGTACCGAACCTGGCGCGGCCGATCTCCAGGACCTTCTCGCGGACGTGCTCGCAGGTGTTCTTGATCGCGCCGCCCGTGACATACGTCTGACGGGAGGCGGAGGTCGAACCGGCCGATCCCACCCGGGTGTCGGCCGGCTGGATCGTCACCTGGGCGACACCCAGTTCGGTGCGGGCGATCTGCGCGTGGACGGTGACGCCGCCCTGGCCGACCTCCGCCATCGCGGTGTGCACGGTGGCGACCGGCTCGCCGTTGATGACCTCCATCCGCACCCGGGCGGTGGAGTAGTCGTCGAACCCTTCGGAGAAGCCGACGTTCTTGATGCCGACCGCGTAGCCCACGCCCCGTACGACGCCTTCGCCGTGCGTGGTGTTGGACAGCCCGCCGGGCAGCGCCCGTACGTCGGCGGCCTCGCCCGCCGCGAGCCACTGACGCTCGGGCGGCATCGGGCGCGCCTTGACGCGGCGCAGCAGTTCGGCGACGGGCGCGGGCGAGTCGACGCGCTGGCCGGTGGGCAGCAGCGTGCCCTGCTCCATGGCGTTGAGACGGCGGAACTCGACGGGGTCCATGCCGAGTTCGGCGGCGAGCTTGTCCATCTGTGCCTCGTACGCGAAGCACGCCTGGACGGCTCCGAAGCCGCGCATCGCGCCGCAGGGCGGGTTGTTGGTGTAGAGCGCCAGGGCCTCGATGTCGACGTCGTCGACGACGTAGGGGCCCACGGAGAGCGAGGAGGCGTTGCCGACGACGGCCGGGGAGGCGGAGGCGTACGCGCCGCCGTCCAGCACGATCCGGCACTTCATGTGCGTGAGCTTGCCGTCCCTGGTGGCCCCGTGCTCGTACCAGAGCTTCGCCGGGTGGCGGTGGACATGCCCGAAGAAGGACTCGAACCGGTTGTAGACGATCTTGACCGGTTTTCCGGTGCGCAGGGCCAGCAGGCACGCGTGGATCTGCATCGACAGGTCCTCACGGCCGCCGAAGGCGCCGCCGACCCCGGAGAGCGTCATCCGGACCTTGTCCTCGGGCAGGCCGAGTACGGGGGCGATCTGGCGCAGGTCCGAGTGCAGCCACTGGGTGGCGACGTACAGGTCCACGCCGCCGTCCTCGCCCGGTACGGCGAGACCGGACTCCGGGCCGAGGAACGCCTGGTCCTGCATGCCGAAGACGTACTCGCCGGAGACGATGACATCGGCCCGTGCGGCGGCCCCGGCGGCGTCGCCGCGCACGATGGGCTGGCGGTGCACGATGTTCGGGTGGGGTACGTGCTCCGCGTGGTGGTCGTCGCGGTGCTCATGGACGAGCGGCGCGCCCTCCGCCGTCGCGGACGCCTCGTCGGTGACGACCGGCAGACCGGCGTAGTCGATCCGGATCTTCGCCGCGGCGCGGCGCGCGGTCTCGGGATGGTCGGCGGCGACGATCGCGACCGGTTCGCCGTGGTGGCGGACCTTGCCGTGGGCGAGGACCGGGGTGTCCTGGAACTCCAGGCCGTAGCGCTTCACCTCGGCCGGGAGGTCGTCGTAGGTGAGGATCGCGTACACGCCGGGGGTGGCCAGCGCCTCGGCCGTGTCGATGGAGCGGATCTCGGCGTGCGCGACGGTGCTGCGCAGGGTGTGCCCCCACAGCATGTCCTCGTGCCACATGTCGGAGGAGTACGCGAACTCGCCGGTGACCTTCAGGGTGCCGTCGGGGCGCAGCGTGGACTCGCCGACGCCGCCCCTGGTCCGTGAGCCCTGTGTGATGTCGGTGGGTGTGCCCGTGGTCGCCATGGTCAGACCGCCTCGGACTGCCGGGCGGCCGCGAGGCGGACCGCGTCGAGGATCTTCTCGTAGCCGGTGCAGCGGCAGAGGTTGCCGGAGAGCGCCTCGCGGATGTCCGCGTCGGACGGCGAGGGGTTGCGCTCCAGCATCTCGTCGGCGGCGACCAGCAGACCGGGGGTGCAGAAGCCGCACTGCACGGCGCCCGCGTCGATGAACGCCTGCTGGACCGGGGAGAGGTCGCCGCCCTCACCGGTCTGTGAGTCGGTGCCCTTGGCCTGCCAGCGCCGGGCGCCCTGGAGACTCGTACCGGGGGCCGTGGGGGTCGCGGTGTCCGCGGTGCCGTCGGTGTCCGCGGCGGCCTGAGAGCCGTGGGAGCCGTGGGTGCCGCAACCGCCCCGCTCCGCGCGCTGCTTGGCGAAGTCCGCCAGCCCCTCGACGGTGACCACGTCACGGCCCTCGACCTGGCCTGCCGCGACGAGGCAGGCGCAGACCGGCAGCCCGTCGAGACGGACCGTACAGGAGCCGCACTCGCCCTGTTCGCAGGCGTTCTTCGAGCCGGGCAGGCCCATGCGCTCGCGCAGGACGTAGAGGAGGGACTCGCCCTCCCAGACGTCGTCGGCCTCCTGGGGACGGCCGTTGACGGTGAAGTTCACACGCATCGCTATGCAGCTCCTTCCAGCGTGGTGCCGGTGGCCCGGTACTGCTCCCAGGTCCAGCCGAGCGTGCGGCGGGCCATGATGCCCACCGCGTGGCGGCGGTACTTCGCGGTGCCCCGCACGTCGTCGATCGGGTTGCAGGCGCCGGACGCGAGGTCCGCGAACTGCTTGGCGACCGACGGGGTGATGACCTTGCCGTTCTCCCAGAAGCCGCCCTCCTCCAGCGCCGCGTTGAGGAAGTCCTCGGCGGCGCGGGCCCGCAGCGGGGTGGGCGCCGCTGAGCCGATGCCGGTCTTCACGGTGCGGGTGTCGGGGTGCAGGGCGATGCCGAACGCGCAGACCGCGATGACCATCGCGTTGCGCGTGCCGACCTTGGAGAACTGCTGCGGTCCGGACGCCTTCTTGATCAGGACGGACCTGATCAGCTCGTCCGGGGCCAGCGCGTTGCGCTTCACGCCGGTGTAGAACTCCTCGACGGGGATGCGGCGGACGCCGCGTACGGACTCCACCTCCACCTCGGCGCCCGCGGCGAGCAGCGCGGGGTGCGCGTCACCGGCGGGCGACGCGGCGCCGAGGTTGCCTCCGACGGAGCCGCGGTTGCGGATCTGGGGCGAGCCGACGGTGTGCGAGGCGAGGGCCAGTCCGGGCAGCTCGGTCCGCAGGTTCTCCATGATCCGGGTGTACGGGACGGAGGCGCCCAGGCGGACGTGCTCCTCGCCGACCGTCCATTCGCTCAGTTCGCCGATGCGGCCCAGGTCCATGAGGTACTCGGGGCGCCGGTGGTCGAAGTTGATCTCGACCATGACATCGGTACCACCCGCGATGGGTACGGCGGTGGGGTGCTCGGCCTTGGCGGCGAGCGCCTCCTCCCAGCCGGCGGGGCGAAGGAAGTCCATGAGTGGCTCTCTTCATTCGTGATCGGTCGTTCATGCGCGATCGGTCGTTCACTGGAGCCCGGGGACGGCCGGAGTCCCGATGGTCGGTCTGGTTCGGTCCGGTTGTCTCATACGGATATTCACCAGGTGTTAACACTGTGTGGCCCAAGTACACCGGCCGTGCTCCGTCCGGTGCAGTCACCGAAACCATGAAGGAGTTGGCTGGGCGGCTCACGGGTCTTGTAGATTCGAACAAATGGCGAGGCGGCGGACGCTCGCGGAACACACGGCTCATCCGGGACGAGAGAAGAGATCGGCGGCGACGAGATGCGGCTGCGCGCACTGCTGGAGACCGATGCGCTGGGCCTGCGGCTGCTCGGCGGCCGGGACGAACTCGACCGGACCGTGCGCGGTGTGATGACCACCGATCTGCGGGACCCCAGCCGCTATCTCTCCGGCGGTGAACTGGTCCTGACCGGCCTGGCCTGGCGGCGCACGCCCCAGGACTCGGAGCCTTTCGTACGGCTCCTGGCGGGGGCCGGGGTGGCGGGGCTGGCGGCCGGTGAGGCGGAGCTGGGCGCGGTCCCGGAGGATCTGGTCGGTGCGTGTCTGCGGCACCGGCTGCCGCTCTTCGCGGTGAACGAGTCCGTCGCGTTCGCGACGATCACCGAGTACGTGGTGCGTCAGGTGTCCGGGGAGCGCGCGGGGGACCTGGCCGCCGTGGTCGACCGGCACCGCAGGCTGATGTCGTCCGGCCCGGCCGGCGGTGGGCCCGACGTCGTCCTGGATCTGCTGGGCTCGGACCTCGATCTGCGGGCCTGGGTGCTCTCCCCCACCGGGCGGCGGATCGCCGGAGCGGGCGAGCCGCTGTCCGGGGCGGCGGGCGCGGCGCTGGCCGCGGAGCATCTGGCGGCGACGCGGGCGGGGCGGCGGTCGCCGCACCGGGTGGCGCTGGACGGGCGGACGTACTCGCTGTTCCCGGTGCGCGCTCCGGGACGCGCGGCGGCGGGTGCGCCCGCAGCGGGCGCACCGAACGGGGCGGGCGTTCAGACCGGCGGTCCCGGCGCGGACGTGCGCGAGAGCGTCCTGTCCGACTGGCTGCTGGCCGTGGAGGCGGACGCCGGCGAGTGGGCCGCCCCCCGGCTGGATCTGCTCCAGGGCGTCACCCAGCTGATCGCGGTGGAACGGGACCGGCGGGACGCGGCGCGTGCGGTACGGCGCCGGCTCGCCGGGGAGATCCTGGAACTCGTCCAGGGCGGTGCCCCGCCCGCCGATGTCGCGGCCCGGCTGCGGGTCGCGGCGCCGGTGCTGCTGCCCGGCGACGGGACGGCGCCGCACTGGCAGCTCGTCGTGGCGCGGGTCGACTGGGAGAACGGGGTCGGGGCCGGGGTCGAGGGCGACGCCGTCGACACGGGCCCGGTCGCCCAGTCGCTGCTGGAGGAGATCCTGGTCGATCCGGCGGAGTCGGGCATGGAGTCGGGCGACCGGATCGCGGTGGCCCACGCGGGCGGCGAGGCGATCGCGCTGGTGCCGCTGGCGGTGCCTTCCGACACGGCGGACGGAAGCGAGGACGAAGACGCGGACGGGAACCGGGACGGGGACGGGGACGGGGACAGCGGCGGGGACGGTACGGCGGCCGAGGACGGGGGCGACACGGAGCCGGTGGACCCCGGCCTGCGCGCGGACGCCCTGCTGGCCGCCGTTCGCCGGCCGCTGGCCGCCGGACTCGCCGACGACGGCCGTCTGACCCTGGGTGTCAGCGCGGCCGTGCACTCGGCCGAGGGTCTGCACGGCGCGCTGGAGGAGGCCAGACACGCCCGCCGGGTGGCCGCGGCGCGCCCGGGCCGGGTCTGCGCGGCGGGCCACCACGAACTGGCCTCGCACGTACTGCTGCTGCCCTTCGTCCCGGACGACGTCCGGCGCGCGTTCACCGCGCGGCTGCTCGATCCGGTGCGGGAGTACGACCGCCGTCACCGCGCCGAACTGGTCCCGACGCTGGAGGCGTTCCTCGACTGCGACGGCTCCTGGACCCGGTGCGCGGCCCGGCTGCATCTGCATGTGAACACGCTGCGGTACCGGGTGGGGCGCATCGAGCAGCTCACGGGCCGCGATCTGTCCCGCCTGGAGGACAAGCTCGACTTCTTCCTGGCGCTCCGGATGAGCTGACCGGGCCCAACACGCGTCACCCGGTGCCAGGTTGACCGCGGTCACCCGTCGCGGTCATGGGCGGGAGCCGGTCGCGCGACGGGGAACGGCCCGTGGCCGCCCGGGCGGCGCACTCCGCGGCGCCCTGCCACGCCTGGATCCCCCTGGTCAGCCGGGCCGGCGAGAGCCGCGGGGGCCGGTGGAACGGTGGCTCCGGCCGTTCTGACGGAGCGTCGGAAAGCCCCCTGTCGAGCCCTTGTTGACCAAGGCATTGTGAATTTTTTCACCTGAACTATTGGCCCGGCGTGCCGATCCGTGCTGAGATGCGTGAGAACTCAACAGCACAATGGCGCGCTCGGGGAGGGCAATGTGGCGGATACCGCCATGTCTGGTTCCGGATTCACTACCGGTGACGACCCACTCCAGACCGCGGTATGGCGGTTGCGCTCGCGCGGCTGTTGGACCGACGCCGCCGCCCTGCTGGCGCCCCATCCGGGCGCCGCGCCCTCCCTCCAGCGGGCGTCACTGCTGGTGGAGCGCTGCCTGTTCACCGGTGAGGGCTGGCCGGAGGCCGAGGACGCGCTCCGGGTCGCGGAGGCCAGGGCGCGCGAGGACGACGAACGGGGCGGCGCCGCGTGCGAGCGCGGCCATCTCGCCTACGCGTCCACCGTCCTCGGGGTGCGCGACCGCGCCGACGAGGCGCGTGCCGCGCTCGGGCGGGCCGCCGCGCTGCTTGCGCCCGCGGCTCCCGGCCGGCCGCTGCTCGACTTCCGGCGGGGCCTGATCGCCGAACATCTCTCGGACTCGCCGCAGTCGGCCCTGGCCGCCTACCGGCGCGCCCACGCGGGCGCCACCGCGCACGGGCAGTCGCTGCTGCTCTCCTTCACCTGGCGCCATCTGGCCGGACTCGCCCTGCGCGAGGGCGAGTTGGCGGAGGCGCGGCACGGCTTCGGCGAGTCGCTGCGGATCCGTGAGGAGCTGGGCTATCTGGTCGGTACGGCCCCGGCGCTCGCCGCCCTGGCCGACGCCGAACCGGAGCCGGAGGCGACCCGGCTGCGCGCGGAGGCGGGCCGGCTGTTCCGTCTGCTGGACGGCGTCCCGACGTGGCTGGCGTCCCAGCTCGCCCCGAGCCCCGCGGCCTGACCGGGCCGCACCCCGGCCCCGGGGGGACTCACGCGGCGCCGGAGCCGGGTGCGTCCTGCGCGGGATCGGCGGGAGCGGTCAGCCCGCGCCGCCGGTGAAGTGCTTCCGTACGAGCGAGCGCACGACCGGCAGGTCCCGGGCGGTCAACGCGTCGAGCAGGGCGGAGTGCTCGGTGGCGTCCGCGACGAGCGCGTCCCTGACCGTCCTCGGCGCGCCGGGGAGCGGCCACTGCGCGCGGCGGTGGAGGCCGTCGGCGATCAGGACCAGTTGCCGGTTGCCCGACAGCCCGAGGAGCGCGCCGTGGAAGGCACGGTCGTGGGCCGCGTAGGCGGCGGGGTCGCCGTGCGCCGCCGCCGAGACGGTCGCCTCGGCCAGCGGGCGCAGTTCCGCCCAGCGATCGGCCGGGACGGTACGCGCCAGCCGCAGCAGCACCGGGACCTCGATCAGTCCCCGTATCTCGGCCAGTTCGGACAGATCGCGGGCACTGCGCTCGGCGACCCGGAAGCCCCGGTTGGGTACGACCTCGACGGCGCCTTCGATGACGAGCTGCTGCATGGCCTCGCGCACGGGGGTGGCCGACACCCCGAAGCGCTCGCCGAGCGCGGGCCCGGAGTAGACCTGGCCGGGCACCAGCTCGCCGCTGACGAGGGCGGCGCGGAGCGCGTCGAGGACCTGGCCGCGCACGGAGTGGCGCCGCACCGTGCGGCGTGCGGCGGGCCGGGGCGTGCCGGCGGGTACGGCGCGGGGCGAGTCGTGCGTGTGCTCGCCGCGTGCCTGCTCCGGGACCGACGGGGCGCCGTCGGACCTCGCGCGGCCGGGCGGCGGCGCGGGCCGCCGGCGGGCCGCCGGCTCCCGGGGGGCGGTCGCGCCGTCGTACGCGCCGCCCTGCTCCATCGCGCGTCCTCCTCCGGCTGTCACGGCCCTCCAGGTCGTCCAGGTGCTCCAGGTCGTCCCGGCTCGCGCGAACCGGGCCCCCGGAGCACCATAGGCGGACAGGGTGACAGTTCAAACATGATTCGTATCGGGTAAGGTAAGCCTCACCTTCAATCGATCGCGATTCGGTGGTCCCCAGGAATGTCTGCGCACGCTCTGCTGCCCGGCCGGCTCTCCTCACCGGTCGCCGACGCCTACCGGCGGCTGACCGAGGTCTTCCCCTCGCTGGGCATCGACGAGCTGACGGGCACGGAGCGTCCGGCGGCGGGCGGGGGCTGGGTCGGCGCGACCGATCTCGCGGCGGGCGGACCCGCCGTCGACACCTTCCTGGCGTGGGACGAGGCGCAGGTCGTGCGCGACTACGGCCAACGGGCCCGCCCCGATGTCGTCGCGACCTTCGGACTGCACCGGTACGCCTGGCCGGTCTGCCTGCTGATCACCGTGCCCTGGTTCATGAGCCGCCGGGTGCCGCGCATCCCGGTGGACCATGTCTCCTTCCAGCGGGCGCGGGGCCGGATCGCCGTCCGGGTCGACGAGTTCGCCTGTCTGCCGGGTGACCCGGCCGCCGCGCTGCCGGGCGCCAGGGTGGTACCGGACGAGGAGGCGCTGCGCGCGGAGGTGCGTTCGTCGGTGGCGGAGCATCTCGGCCCGGTACTGGCCGCGTTCGGTCCCCGCATGCGGCGCCGCCATCACGCCCTGTGGGGGATGGCGACGGACGAGATCGTCGAAGGGCTCTGGTACATCTCGCAGTTGCTGGGCGAGGAGCGGCGCGCGATGACGGAGCTGGAACTGCTGCTGCCGGGAACGACGAAGCCGTACGTCGGCACGGCGGGCTTCCGTGAACTGCGCGGCACCGACGGCGAATCGCTGCCGACCAGGGACCGGGCGAGCTGCTGCTTCTTCTACACGCTGCGTCCCGAGGACACCTGTGTGACCTGCCCGCGCACCTGCGACGCCGACCGGATCCGGCGGCTGAGCGCAAGCAGCAACTGACCTTCGTACGGCCTTCGTTGGACCATGCCACTCGTCCGGGTGGGTCGGATTCGAATGCGACTCGGGCTTGTCGCCCGTTCGTTCGAGGGACTCCTCCTATTCGCGTATCCTTGCGCCTCGTTGGCGTTCTCTTGTCCCGAAACCCTCCTGCGCGCAGCCGTGGTTGGGCCAATATGGCGCCCGAAACGCCCCACTGCGATGCAAGGGACAGACAACCGCATGCGACTGACCGACCCACCGCTCAACTGGCTGCTTCCGGGCGGCGTGATGCTTATCGGAGTCCTGGTAGCGGTGGCTTTGATCGCGCGCGGCAAACGCGCGGGCGCCAAGACCGCGACCGAGGACTCCTGGGAACGCAGCGAGGAGCGCCGCAGGCGCAAGGAGGCGATCTACGGCAGCGCCTCCTACCTGCTGCTCTTCTGCTGTGCCGCGGTGGCCGCCGCGCTCTCCTTCCACGGCCTCGTCGGCTTCGGCCGGCAAAACCTCAACCTCTCGGGCGGCTGGGAGTACCTCGTGCCGTTCGGCCTCGACGGGGCGGCGATGTTCTGCTCCGTGCTGGCCGTGCGGGAGGCCAGCCACGGCGACGCCGCGCTCGGCTCGCGGCTGCTGGTGTGGACGTTCGCCGGCGCCGCGGCCTGGTTCAACTGGGTGCACGCGCCGCGCGGCATGGAGCACGCGGGTGCGCCGCAGTTCTTCGCCGGCATGTCGCTCTCGGCCGCCGTGCTCTTCGACCGGGCGCTGAAGCAGACCCGCCGGGCGGCACTGCGCGAACAGGGCCTGGTGCCCCGCCCGTTGCCGCAGATCCGGATCGTCCGCTGGCTGCGGGCGCCCCGTGAGACGTTCGGTGCCTGGTCGCTGATGCTCCTCGAAGGCGTACGCACGCTGGACGAGGCCGTCGACGAGGTACGCGAGGACCGCAGGCAGAAGGAACAGAACAAGCACCGGCGCCGCGAGCAGGAGAAGCTGGGCCGCGCGAGGATCAAGGCGCTCAACCGGCAGCACCGGGCCTGGGGCCGTGGCCGCGGTCGCCAGGTCGAGCTGCCGGGAACGCCGCCCGTACCGGCCGTGACCGGCGGGAGCGGTGCGCCGCAGGCCGTCGGAGCCGCCTCCTCGGAGCCCGTCATAGGGGGACTACGCGAAGCCGACATGTCGCTCGGGCGGCCCCAGCCCTCGCTTGAGCCGGTGAAAGGGTACGAGGCCCGCACCGTCGATCTGACGGCGGAGGACGACACCCAGGCGCTGCCCCGGCTCGACTCCCTGGAGCGCAAACTCAGGCATCTGGAGCAGCAGTTCGGCTGAGCGTCCGACTCGGCGGAACGGCTCACCCACGGGTGGGCCGATGACACGACACGACCGGCGGGGCGGGAGACCGTCCCGCCGGTCCGTCGTTCCGGGCCGCACGGGTGAGCCGTCCCGGGCCGTGTCGCCGTCCCCCCGCGCCGCGCCGCCGTCCCCCCGCGCCGCGCCGCCGTCTCAGGCGGCCGTCCCGCCGTTCAGCTCGAACCAGACCATCTTGCCCAGGCCCTGGGACCGCACTCCCCAGGCGTCGGCGAGTCCGTCGACCAGGACCAGCCCCCGCCCGTGCGTCCCGTCGTCCTGCGTCGGCGCGTTCGGCGTCGGCGGGGCGTCGACGAAGTCACGCACCTCCACCCGCAGCCGGGAGTCGGCGACCGTGGCCTTCACCACCGCGCCGTGTTCGGTGTGCACCAGCGCGTTGGTGACCAGCTCGCTCATGAGCAGCTCCGCGACCTCGGCGCACTCGCGCTCCCGCCAGTGGCTCAGCAGCTCGCGCAGCGCGTGCCGCACCTCGGGAACCGCCGTGAGATCGGCGCTCTCCACTCTGCGGAGCAACTGCTTGCTCAGCAGCCGCGCCTGCTCCCCCGTGCCTCTCATGTCCCCCATCTCCCCCATGCCCCCGTTGTCCGTACGAGCTTCCTCTCCTGAACCCTCTCCCCAGATGCATTCCCCTCTCGGCACCGGCCACGCATGACGATGCGGGACGCTGTGACGGTGAGTGCCTGGTGCTTCTGGTGGGAAGTGAGGGGTTGCGAGATCGGCCGGACACCTGGAGTCTGCCGTTCCGGAAGGCTGAGCCGTAAATCTGAGGAGCCTTGATGCACGACGACCGCACCCTGGTGGAGGGCCGGCTCGAACGCGCCCTTCGCCAGTTCATCCGCCCCGCCCAGTACGCGGCCAGGACGCCGCTCGTCCTGTCGGTCTGGGACGTGCCGGGCGAGCCGGTGCCCGTGGAGCAGGCCCTCCAGGCCACGTACGAGCCGTTCCACACCGGCACGCCGTGGGGTCCGCCCTGGTCCACCAGCTGGTTCCGGCTGGAGGGCGTCGTGCCGGACGAGTACGCCGGGCTGCGGGTGGAGGTCGTGATCGACCCGGGCTTCACCGGCGAGGGGCCCGGCTTCCAGGCCGAGGGGATGGTGTACGACGCGGCCGGTGTGCCCATCAAGGGCGTCCACCCGCGGAACCGCCATGTCCCGGTCGGCGCGCCCGCCGAGGGCGGCGAGGCGGTCCATCTGCTCCTGGAGGCGGCGGCGAACCCGTCGATGCCCGCCCACTTCCTGCCGACACGCCTCGGGGACGTGAGGACGGCCGGTGACACCCCGCTGTACACGTTCGCCGCCGCGGACATCGCCGTGCTGGACGAGAACGTGTGGCATCTGGTGCTCGACATCGAGGTGCTGTCCGAGCTGATGGCGGAGCTGCCAGCCGACCGGTCGCGGCGGCACGAGATCCTGCGCGCCCTGGAGAACATGCTGGACGTGCTCGATCTGCACGACGTGGCGGGTACGGCGGTGGCGGCCCGTGCCGAACTGGCCCGTGTCCTGGCCAGCCCGGCGGCGCCCAGCGCCCACCGCGTCTCGGCGGCCGGACACGCGCACATCGACTCGGCGTGGCTGTGGCCGCTGCGCGAGACCGTACGCAAGGCGTCCCGGACGTTCGCCAATGTCACGGCGCTCGCCGGGGAGTACCCGGAGCTGGTCTTCGCCTGTTCGCAGGCGCAGCAGTACGCGTGGGTCAAGGAGCACCAGCCGCACATCTGGGAGCGCATCAAGAAGGCCGTGGCGGACGGCAACTGGTCGCCGGTGGGCTCGATGTGGGTGGAGTCGGACGCCAACATGCCCGGTGGCGAGGCGCTGGCCAGGCAGCTCGTACACGGAATGCGTTTTTTCCAGGAGGAGTTGGGGGTCGGGACGGAGGAGATCTGGCTGCCGGACTCCTTCGGCTACACGGCCGCCTTCCCCCAGCTGGCCAAGCTGGCGGGGGTGAAGTGGTTCCTCACGCAGAAGCTGTCGTGGAATCAGACGAACAAGATGCCGCACCACACGTTCTGGTGGGAGGGCATCGACGGCACCCGTGTCTTCACGCACTTCCCGCCGGTCGACACGTACAACGCGCAGTTCCACGCCTCCGAACTGGCGCACGCCGAGCGGAACTTCGCCGACAAGGGCCGGGCGTCGCGCTCACTGGTCCCGTTCGGCTGGGGTGACGGCGGTGGCGGTCCCACCCGCGAGATGCTGGAGAAGGCGCGCCGGCTGAAGTCGCTGGAGGGCTCGCCGCGCGTCGAGATCGAGAAGCCGGCCGCGTTCTTCTCCGCCGCCGAGAAGGAGTACGGGCGCAAGGCCCCGGTCTGGTCGGGCGAGCTGTACCTGGAGCTGCACAGGGCGACGTACACGACGCAGGCCAAGACCAAGCAGGGCAACCGGCGCAGTGAACACCTCCTGCGGGAGGCCGAGTTGTGGGCGACGGCCGCCGCGCTGCGGACGCCGTCGTACGCGTATCCGTACGACGAGCTGGACCGGCTGTGGAAGACGGTGCTGCTGCACCAGTTCCACGACATCCTGCCGGGCTCCTCCATCGCCTGGGTGCACCGGGAGGCCAGGGATACCTACGCGCGGGTGCGGGAGGAGCTGACGGAGATCACCGCGGCGGCCGTCGCCGCACTCGGCGGCGGAAGCGCGGGCGGCGGGAGCGCGGCGGCGGTGCTCAACACCTCGCCGTACGAGCGGACCGAGGTCGTCGAGGCCGACACCGCCGACGTGCCCGAGGGCGGCGCGGCGCAGGCGCTGAACAGCCACGGCCGGTCGGCGGTGGCCGTACGCGTGCCCGGACTCGGCGCGACGGCGCTGACCGCCGCCGGGACGGCGGGTGAGATCGCGGGCGTGACGACGCGCGCCGAGGGCTCCGACGTGATCACGCTCGACAACGGGCTGCTGCGGATCACGGTCGACCGCGACGGACTGCTCACCTCCGTACGCGATCTGACGGCGGACCGTGAGGTTCTGGCGCCGGGCAGCCGGGGCAATCTGCTCCAGCTGCACCCCGACCACCCGAACCAGTGGGACGCCTGGGACATCGACCGGCACTACCGGCACCGGCACACCGATCTCACCACGGCGGAGTCCGTGCAGCTCGTGGAGCAGGGGCCGCTGCGGGCGACGGTCCGGGTGGTCCGTACGTTCGGCTCGTCGTGGATCGTGCAGGAGATCCGGCTCGCGGCGGGCGGCAAGCGGGTGGACGTCGTCACCGAGGTCGACTGGCAGGAGTCGGAGAAGGTGCTCAAGGCGGCCTTCCCGCTGGACGTGCACGCCGAACGGTCCACCGCCGAGATCCAGTTCGGCCATGTGCACCGCGCCACGCACGCCAACACCAGCTGGGACGCGGCCCGGTTCGAGATCTGCGCGCACCGCTGGCTGCGGGTCGCCGAGCCCGGCTACGGCGTCGCGGTGGTCAACGACTCGACGTACGGCCACGACGTGACCCGCGCCGAGCACGACGAGGGGCTGGGCACGACGGTACGGCTGACGCTGCTGCGGGCGCCGCACAGTCCGGACCCGGAGACGGACCTGGGCACGCACCGGTTCAGCTACGCGCTGGTGCCGGGCGCCGGGGTGACGGACGCGGTCCGGGAGGGGCTGGCGCTCAACCTGCCGCTGCGGGTGGCCGCCGCTCCCGCGTCGGCGCCGCTGGTCTCCGTCGACCATCCGGCGGTCACGGTGGAGTCGGTGAAGCTCGCCGAGGACCGCAGCGGTGATGTGGTGGTCCGGCTCTACGAGTCGGCGGGCAATCGCGCGTCGGCCCTGCTGCGGACCGGCTTCCCCGTCGTACAGGCCCGGGTCACCGATCTGCTGGAGCGACCGCTGCACGAGGCGGGGACGGGCGCGGAGGGCCTGCGGGTGTCACTGCGCCCGTTCCAGATCCTCACGCTGCGGTTCACGCCCGCGTAGGAGCACCGCCGTCCGGAGGGGTCAGGGCCGCGGCAGATTGCGCAGGTTGGAGCGCGCCATCTGGACCATGCGGCCGACCCCTCCGTCCAGCACGATCCTCCCGGCCGAGAGCGCGAAGCCCTGGACCATGTCGGCGCTGATCTTCGGGGGCATGGACAGGGCGTTCGGGTCGGTGACCACGTCCACCAGGGCCGGGCCCCGGTGGCTGAAGGCGTCCTTCAGCGCGCCCGCGAGCTGTTTGGGCTTCACCACCCTGACCCCGAACGCCCCGGCGGCGCGGGCGACCGCGGCGAAGTCGGGGTTGCGGTTGGTGGTGCCGTACGAGGGCAGACCGGCCACCAGCATCTCCAGCTCGACCATGCCGAGCGAGGAGTTGTTGAACAGGACGATCTTCACGGGCAGTTCGTACTGGACGAGGGTGAGGAAGTCACCCATCAGCATGCTGAATCCGCCGTCGCCGGACATCGACACGACCTGGCGTCCCCGGTCCACGAACTGTGCGCCGATGGCCTGCGGCATGGCGTTGGCCATCGACCCGTGGCTGAACGAACCGATGACCCGGCGGCGGCCGTTGGGCGACAGATAGCGGGCCGCCCAGACGTTGCACATCCCGGTGTCCACGGTGAACACCGCGTCGTCGTCGGCCACTTCGTCCAGCACGGACGCGACGTACTCGGGATGGATCGGGACGTGCTTGTCGACCTTGCGGGTGTACGCCTTGACGACGCCTTCGAGCGCGCCGGCGTGCTTGCGGAGCATCTTGTCCAGGAACCGGCGGTCGCTCTTCATCCGTACCCGGGGCGTCAGACAGCGCAGGGTCTCGCGTACGTCCCCCCAGACGGCCAGGTCCAACTGGGAGCGGCGGCCGAGGCGTTCGGGCCGGACGTCGATCTGGACGATCTTGACGTCGGTGCCGTCGGGCAGGAAGGCGTTGTAGGGGAAGTCGGTGCCGAGCAGGATGAGCAGATCGCACTCGTGGGTGGCCTCGTAGGCGGCGCCGTAACCGAGCAGTCCGCTCATGCCGACGTCGAACTTGTTGTCGTACTGGATCCACTCCTTGCCGCGCAGGGCGTGGCCGATCGGGGACTTGATCCGCTCGGCGAACTCCATGACCTCGGCGTGCGCCCCGGCCGTGCCGCTGCCGCAGAAGAGCGTGACCCGGTCCGCGTCGTCGATCATGTCGACCAGCTTGTCGATCTCCAGATCGCCGGGCCGTACCGTCGGCCGGGACGTCACCAGGGCGTGTTCGATCGCCCTGGTCGGGGCCGGCCGCGAGGCGATGTCACCGGGCAGCGTCACCACGCTCACACCTCCCCGGCCGACCGCGTGCTGGATGGCCGTCTGGAGGAGCCGCGGCATCTGCTCGGGGCTGGAGATCATCTCGTTGTAGTGGCTGCACTCCTCGAACAGCCGCTCGGGGTGCGTCTCCTGGAAGTACCCGAGGCCGATCTCCGCGGTGGGGATGTGCGAGGCGAGCGCCAGGACCGGGGCCATCGAGCGGTGCGCGTCGTACAGCCCGTTGATCAGGTGCAGATTGCCGGGCCCGCAGGAGCCGGCGCAGGCCGCGAGCCTGCCGGTGATCTGGGCCTCGGCGCCCGCCGCGAAGGCCGCCGCCTCCTCGTGCCTGACCTGCACCCAGTCGATGGCCGCGTTGCGCCGGATGGCGTCGACGACGGGGTTGAGGCTGTCGCCGACGACCCCGTACAGGCGCCGCACGCCCGCGCGGGCGAGGATGTCGACGAACTGCTCCGCCACGTTCTGCCTGGCCATGGAAGCGCGCCCTTCTGCTGTCCGGGGAGCCGGCCTGCGGGGCACGGCCCGGGGTCCCCTCCGGTACCCGCGTCCATCAACCCACGCCCCGGACGGTTACGCCTCCCAGACCGCCACGGCCGTACGGTCGTCGGCGTAACCCTTCACCCGCAGCCCGACGTCCGACAGATATCCGGCGAGCCCCGGCGGCTCGGCGGCCGCCCAGCGCGCGGCAAGCTCGTCGCCCAGGGCCGGTTCACCGCGCAGCGGCTCGGCGAGTCCGACGCTGGTCAGCAGCAGGGTGTCGCCCGGACGGGCCACCGAGGCCCGGAAGCGGAACGGCTCCGGAGGCGGGGGTACGGGATCCTCGACGAGCGGCCCCGGCGGCTTGGTGATCTCCAGGTCCATCGTGAGGCGGTCGCCCTCGGGGGTCTGCTCGGCGGCGTCGGACCGGGGGGAGCCGAAACCGAGGACCGGCTCGCCCTTGATGTCGGCCGGTTCGGGGAGCGGCGGTTCCAGGTCCTGCCAGGCACCGTCCCTGAGCCGGAAGAGGCCGCCGCCTCCGACACCGAAGAAGACACGGGTGCGGCACTCTGGGTCGGCGGAGAGCAGCAGACAGCGCAGGCTCGCGGTGTACTCCTCCGGCCCGCGGCCCGACTCGGCCGCGCGGGCGCGCAGCTTGCCGTACGTGCGGTCGGTGAGCCGGTGCAGTCCGGATTTCAGGTCGCCGCGGCGGCCGGCTCTTATGTCGTCGGCGAGCCGGTCGCAGCTTCGGCCGACGGCGGCGCCGATCCAGCGGCAGGCGTCGGCGGCGGCCAGGTGGGCGCCCTCGGTGGCGCGGGCGCCGGTGGCCACGGCGACCAGGACGAGGGCGTTCGCGCCGGCGCCGAAACGGGCGGTGAGGAGGGCGTCCCTGCGGGGCTCGCCCCGGTAGCGCGCCGAGTCGCCGCGCATGGAGGCGGCGCGCAGCGTGTAGGTGCCGTACCGCGCGCCGTCGAGCACGGTGTCGGCGACGAGTTGGCCGAGTTCCCCGGCCTCGGCGGCGGGCAGCGCGGTGGGTTCGGCGTCGTAGGTGGGCGGCCCGTCGCCGACATGGGTGAGCGGCGCGGCGGACCGGGGCGCCGGCCCGGGTGCGGGCGCGGGAGGAACCGGGGCCGCGGGGGCGGCGGTGCGCGGATCCGGGGCCGGGGTCCGGGCCGGGGCGGTGACCGGCGGCGCGGGATCGACGGCGCCCGGCAGCGGCCGGGGGTCACCGGGATCGAACGCGGCGGGCGGTGGCTCCCACGGCGCGCGCGGCCGGGGTGTGAGAGGCGTCGGCGCGACGGGGCTGGGCGTGGGGGTGGGGGTGGGGGCGTCGGTCCCCGCGGGCGGGGGTACGGGGGGCGCTCCCGGCATGTCGACGACCGTGGGCGGTGCCGCCCGGCCGGGCGGCGGCGCCTGGATCACGGGGCGGGCGCCGCGCTCCTCCCACCAGGCCGCCGGGCGCGGGACGGGCCCGCCGGCGGCCCCCACGTCCAGGTCCTCGTCCTCGTCGCCCGCGTCCTCCTCGTCGTCCACCCCGATCGCGTCGACGGCTCGCCCGTACCCCGCCCGGGTGCTCGCGTCCGCGGCGCCCCCGGCGCCGAGCGTGTCCGCCGCCGAGTCGAAACGGTCGTCGATCGTGTCGTCCCGCGCCTCGGCCGGGCCCGTGTCGGGCGCGGACTCGTCGTACAGCCGGCCCCACCAGTCGTCGGTGGTGGCGGGCCGGTCCCCCTGCTGGCTCATGCTCCTATTGTCGACCGCACGAGGCGTCAGAAAACGGGACACCGCCAAAAAGAAGAGGCGTGGCGCGATGACGTCACAGCCGCGCTGGCCAAGTCCGCCGGGCGACCCCACCCCCCACGGGAAGGACGCCCGGCGGACGTTCGGCAGGCCGGAGCGCACCAGGTGCGCCGACCAGGATTCGGGGCCGGGAACCGGCCGCACTGTCGACCGTACGCCGATTCGAATCGCAGCGACTCGTCGGGGTTCGACGGGAACGTCCGGGTAGTCAGCTTATCCGGCGTACGAGGTCCGGCGTACGGGGGCGGACACGCACCGAGGCAATCGGGGCATATCCCCGAGGTCTGTCGATCCGGCAATGTCGCCACATTGGCAGAGTGACGCGTGATACGGGGATGATGTGCGCGGCGGGTTTACGCCGTGGCCGGTATCCGCCATATCCCGCCGGTTTTGAGGCGTCCGTCCGGGGAGGGGTGCAGGGGTGCTGGGAGCGATAGGTCTCGACGAGAGACAGGAGTCGGCGTACCGCGCGCTGGTGGCGCTCGGCGCCGCCGACGCGGCCGATCTGGCGCATCGGCTCGCGATGCCCGAGCAGGACACCGAGCGCGCGCTGCGCCGGCTGGAGCAGCAGGGGCTGGCCGCGCAGTCGTCTGCGCGGACCGGGCGCTGGGTGGCCGCGCCGCCCGCCGTGGCGCTGGGGGCGCTGCTCACCCAGCAGCGTCACGAGCTGGAGCGGGCCGAGCTGGCGGCCGTACTGCTCGCGGAGGAGTACCGCGCCGAGTCGGCGGGGCCGGCCGTGCACGACCTGGTCGAGGTGGTGACGGGGGCGAGCGCGGTGGCGCACCGCTTCCACCAGCTCCAGCTGGGGGCGACGGAGGAGATCCGGGCGCTGGTCACCGGCAGGCCGGTGGTGGTGACGGGGATCGACAACGAGTCCGAGGAGCGGGTGGTGACGCGCGGAGTCCGCTACCGCGTGGTGATCGAGCGCGAGGTGCTGTCCCTGCCGGACGGGATCTCCGAGCTGTCGGCGGCGCTCGGCCGTGACGAGCAGGTGCGGGTGGTCGACCGGGTCCCGACCAAGCTGGTGATCGCCGACGGCGCCCTGGCGATGGTGCCGTTGACGGCGGGCGACGCGGAGCCGGCGGCCCTGGTCGTCCACGCGAGCGGGCTGCTGGAGTCGCTGTCGGGGCTCTTCGAGGCGGTGTGGCGCGACGCGCTGCCGCTGCGCCTGGCCCCGGGCGGGGACGGGGACGCGGTCGTGGAGGACACGGCGGACGGCCCGGGCGAGACCGATCTGGAGGTGCTGTCCCTGCTGCTCGCGGGGATGACGGACGCGAGCGTCGCCAAGCAGCTCGATCTGGGGCTGCGGACGGTGCAGCGCCGGGTGAAGGGGCTGATGGAGCTGGCGGGGGTGACGACGCGGCTCCAGCTGGGGTGGCACGCGTACGAGAAGGGCTGGGTGGCGCGCGACCCGCGCGAGTGAGGCCCCCGGTGGCCGGGCGGGCCCGGGGCGGGCCGCCCGCGTGCCACTCCGGGCGGGATCCTGCACTCTTGGCAGATGGACGTGTGGCAGCTCGTGCTGGTGGGTCTGGTCATGCTGCTGGGCGTTCTCGGCGTACTGATTCCGGGGGTGCCGGGGCCCGCCATCGTCTGGGCCGCCGTGGTCTGGTGGGCGCTGGGCGACACCTCGGCGACGGCCTGGGCGGTACTGATCGCGGCCACCGCGCTGCTGCTGCTCGACCAGGCGCTCCGCCCCCTGCTGCCGTCCCGGCGCACCCGGGAGACCGGCACCCGCCGGCGCACGCTGCTGGCGGGCGGGCTGGCCGGGATCGTGGGTTTCTTCGTGGTCCCGGTGGTGGGCACGGTGCCGGCGTTCGTCGGCGGGATCTACGCGGTCGAACGGGTACGGCTGGGCAGCCGCCGCGACGGGTGGGCCTCGACCCGCGCGGTGATGCGCACCGCGGGCGTTCCGGTACTGGTGGAGCTGTTCTGCTGTCTGCTCGTGGCGGGTACCTGGCTGTCCGTGCTGATCTGGGGCTGAACGGCTCCGGCGGCCCGGTGGGGGACTCCCACCGGGCCGCCGGTCGCGCCTCACCGCGCCGGTGCGCCCGTCAGCAGATCGGCACTCCGGGGAGTTGGGCCGCCGGGTGGTCGATGTAGATGTTCGACATGAAACCGCCCTGGTCGCGCAGCTTGCTCCACCAGTTGTTGGTGTAGCCCTCGGCGTTCACGGTGTCGCCCTGCTTCTGGCACACGACGTGGACGTTGGTCGGGCCGGCCAGCCGGGTCACCACGGCCGCGCTCAGCCGGGCGTCGGCGCGGACGCTGACACCGGTGCCCCAGGTGGTGAAGGGGGTACCGCCGCCGCCTCCGCCGCAGCCGTTGTCACTGGTGAGGAAGTGCTGGTTGTAGCTGCCGGGGTAGGGCAGGCCGCCACCGTTGATGACGATGTTCTGCCCGACGCCGTTGAGCAGCTGCTCGTAGTGCAGGTGGGGGCCGGAGGAGTTGCCGCTGGAGCCGGTGGTGCCGATCTGCTGGCCCTGGTTGACGAACTGTCCGCTGGCCACCGAGAAGGATCCGAGGTGGAAGTAGTACGTCTTCCAGCCGCCGCCGTGATCGATGGAGATGTAGTTGCCCGCGCCGCTCGGCTGGCTGTGCCGGGTCGCCGTACCGGCGGCAGACGCGAGTGCCGGAGTGCCGTTGGTGGTGCCGCCGTCGGCCCGTACGAAGTCCAGCGCGCGGCGGACCTCGGCGGAGTGGTGGCTGTAGGTCCACCGCTGCCCGCACGGGTAGGGCGCCTTGAAGTTCGGGCCCGCCGCCGCGGCGGCCGTGTCGGAGGTGCCTGCTTCGGCCGCTTCGGCCGCTCCAGCGGGTACCGTCAGCAATCCGACTAGTACGAGGAGCACACCGGCGAATGTGGTCGATAGGCGTCTGAGACGGGTCACGAATGCTCCCGGGTGTGGGGGAAGCAGCCGATCGGCGGGCGGGCCGCGACCGCTGCGAGACCCGGCAAAAGTAGCGACGGGCGCACCGTCCCACAACGACTGGACAGCGCGTTTCGTCGGAGATGAAATGTCTTGCCCCTGACAAGTTGGCGCTCCATCATGGCGTCGGTGCCGCCGGTGCGGCAGAGTACGCCCCGCTTGCCCCGCCCCCACAGCCCCGTTCGGCAGCACCTCTTCAAGTCACCTGTATCACCCGGGAGTTGACAGCTCCTCATCCCGCCTTGCCCCCACTTGTGCGCTCAGGTCCCGGACCGGCGCACCACTGAGCGGAGAGAAGACCGATGACCTTGATGACAGGCACGACAGGCTGGAAGCGCGGTCGGGCCGCGCTCCTCGGCACCGTGGTCGCCGCGTCACTGGCCTTCACGGGCCAGCCGGCGACGGCCGCGCCGCACCCCGGCGGTTCCGGCGCCGAAGCCGGTTCCGGCACGATGAACACGGCGTTCGCCGAGGCCGCCGCCGAGTTCGACGTACCCCGCGACCTGCTGGTCGCCGTGGGATACGGCGAGACGCACCTCGACGGCCACGGCGGCAGACCGAGTCAGGCGAACGGCTACGGTGTGATGCACCTGGTCAGCCAGCCGGAGCACAAGACGCTGGAGCGGGCCGCGAAGCTGACCGGCGAGTCCGTCGCGGACCTCAAGAAGGACACGACGGCCAACATCCGGGGCGGCGCCGCCGTCCTGCGCGCCGTCGCCGACGAACAGGGCCTGGACGCCACCGACCGCGACTCGCTCGCCGAGTGGTACCCGGTCGCCGCCGAGTACGGCGCCGCGGCGAACGACCGGACGGCGCGGCTGTACGCGGACACCGCGTACGACCTGTTGAACAAGGGCCTGCGCGCCCAGGCCGCGGGCAACGAGCAGATCCTCGTCAAGGCACGCGAGGTGACACCGGACCGCGGCAAGTACGCGGGCATCGCCTCGGACTTCGGGGTGCTCAGCGACGACTACGGGCCGGCGCTCTGGGTCCCGGCGAGCACGTCGAACTACCAGACCGGCCGGACCGCGGCGATCAACAAGGTGGTCGTCCATGTCACCCAGGGGTCGTACGCCGGCTCCATCAGCTGGTTCCAGAACCCGTCCGCGCAGGTCAGCGCGCACTACGTGATCCGCTCCTCGGACGGCCAGGTCACCCAGATGGTCCGTGACGCCAACACGGCCTGGCACGCGCGCTCCGCCAACCCCAGCTCGATCGGCATCGAGCACGAGGGCTTCGTCGCCGACCCGTCCTGGTTCACCGACTCGATGTACCGCTCGTCGGCCGCGCTGACCCGTCACCTCACGGCGAAGTACGGCATCCCGCGCACCCGCGCGGGCATCGTCGGCCACAGCGAGGTACCGGGCAACGACCACACCGACCCCGGTGCCAACTGGAACTGGACCTACTACATGTCGCTGGTCAACGGCGGCGGCGGTGACCCCGGCCCCGGCCCCGGCACCTCGTTCCCGACGTGGGGCACCGGCGTGAGCATCCGTCAGGAGGCGACGACCACCTCGGCGCAGGTGGCCGGTCTGGCCGGACCGACCACGGTCAAGGTCCAGTGCCAGAAGCGTGGTCAGCTGGTCAACTACCAGGGCTACAGCAACGACGCCTGGTCGTATCTGCCGGACTACGGCGGCTACATCTCGAACATCTTCATCGACGTCGCGGACTCGTGGCTGCCGGGCGTGCCCAACTGCTGAGCGGTGAGCCCTCGTTGATGCGCCACCGGCTCAGCGGGCCGGCCCGTCCAGCAGGGCCGTGCCGAGCTGGGTACGGTGGTGCATCATCCGGTTGCCGTGCCGGCGCGAGGTGAGCAGACCCGCCTCGCGCAGCACGGAGGCGTGCCGGCTGGCCGTCGAGGGAGCCATCCGCAGCGCCCCCGCCAGACCCGTCGTCGTCATCGGCCGGTCGAGGAGTTCGAGGAGCCGGGCGCGCGAGGTCCCGATGAGCTGGGCCACCGGTGGCGTCACCTCGCCCTGCCGGTGCCGCACCAGCCAGCCCGGTGCCGGGGAGAGCGGGTGGACCAGCACCGGGGGAAGCTCGTCGTCGACGAGAGCCAGTGGCGTACCGACGCAGAAGAAGCCCGGAATCAGCGTCAGGGTCTGCCCGTAGAGCTGGAGTTCCCGGCTGACCGGGTACGGCGTGCGCAGGATGCCTTCCTCGCAGCGCCAGCCGGGCATCTCCTCGTAGCTGGCCACCAGTCCCTCCGCTCCCCCGGTCAGCGCCGCCTCGGCGCGCCGGGAGCGGTCGGCCCCGGCTTGCGCGCGGATCGCGGGCAGATACGGCAGGACGGCGACCGAGTAGTACCGCCGCAGGGTCGATCCGAGCCAGCGCAGCGCCTCCACGTCACCCTGGGAGAGCCGCCGCACGGTGGCCGGGACCGGCCCGCGTCTGCGCGCGTAGAGTCGTGTGAGATCGGCGGCCAGGCGGCGGCGGGGAGTCGACAGCAGCCGGTCCACACCGACGTCGAGGTCCAGCTCGCCGCGGCCGGGCGTGAGGAAGTCGGGAAAGTACTCCGCCGAGGGGCACAGCAGCATCAACTCCCTTACGGCGGAGGTGAGTCCGGCGCGCTCCAGAGCGCTGCGGACCTCCCGCCGCCAGGGTGCGAAGGCCGGCGGGACGTGCTGGTTCTGGAGCAGGTGCAGGCTGAGCGCGGCCTCCCACAGGGCGTCGGCCCCGTCCGCCACGCGCAGCCGGTTCAGCTCCCGTCCGCGGAGATCGACTCGCAGCACGTTGGACTCCCCCGGAAAGCCTGTGCGTTCTGGGCGGAGTGTAGCGGGACCGGGTCGCGGGGGGGGGGGGGGGGGGGGGGGGGGGCGGGGGGCGGGGGGGGGGGGGGGAAAGGGGGGAGAGGGGAGAGAATGGGGGGGGTTTCTTCCGGCGTCAAGGGGGGGAGG
>NZ_JBVJNN010000002.1:257088-280284 GCF_055583685.1 Streptomyces sp. NPDC104581 | reverse complement strand
GAGTTTCTTGTTTTTGTGGGAGGGGCGCGCGCCCCCCCCCCCCCCCTACCACCCCCCCCCCCCCCCCCCCCCCCCCCCCCCCCCGGGCCCGGTAGCGGGGACATCTCTAGGGCCTGTAGCGGGAGTGGTCGATGTGCCAGACGTAGGAGGACGCGATGGATTCCAGCGCCCCCGCGTGCACGGACAACGGGCCTTCCCCGGCGCTCAGTCGGGCGATCCGGGCGGCGGCCACGGCGGCTCGCTCCTCGCACATGCGCGAGGCCAGCCGGAACGCCTCGTCGAGGTCGCACCCGTGCTCCCGCATCAGCAGCGACGGCAGGTTGAGCGTGGTAGGTCCGTCGTGGGCCGTCTCCTTCGCGTACGAGGCCAGGTCGTTGATCCAGCCGGCCAGGTCGGCGACGGCCGTCCCGAGTTCCCGGACCGCCTCCGACGACCGGTCCCGTTCGGTCAGTTCGTAGCCGAGCGCGATCTCCGCGGTGACCATGAGGGTCCGTACGAAGACGGTGTGCGGCCGCATCGCCCGGTAGTCGGACAGGGTGATGGCGCCGGGGCGCCCGATGTGGTGCGCCTCCCAGAGGATGCCGAGCAGGTTGTCCCGCAGGTGCGCGGTCAGCCGCGCGTACTGGGCGGGGGTGGCCCGTCGCCCGAACCGGGCCAGGAGGTCGACCAGCGCGGCGCCGAACGCACCGGCGCCGTCCGGTGGCTCGTCGTGGCCGGCGAGGAGGCGGACGTGGTCGCTGACCGTGCGGACCAGGCGGGCCGGGTCGCGGGCTCCCTCGGCTTCGCCGTGCGCGTCGTCGAACGCGGTGAGCCACAGGAAGAGGTCGGCGCAGAGAGAGAGGTCGGCCGGATCGGCGGTGGGGAGGGTGCGGGCCATCCCCTGGCCGGTGATGTTGACCAGGGCGCCCAGTTTGCGCGGTGAGCCGATGAGCGGGTACGTCCCGAGCCACTCGGTGGCGTGCCGCTCGACGGCGTCGGCGTGGCTGCTGGCCGGGAACGGACCGGGGAAGGAGTCCCGCAGGTCGGGCATCGGCAGGGCGCGCGCCCCGGTGCGTGTCGTGTCGTTCACCGGGCCTTCTCCGCGACGGCGTGGTGCCTGAGTTCGGGGACCATGTGGAGCGACGAGGGGTGCGTGGTGATCGCGCCGACCGGGCGTACGGCGCCCGGTGTCGGCCGGAGCCGCCAGCGGGACGCGACCATCGCCGTGATGATGGTCGCCTCCGTCCAGGCGAACGCGTCCCCCATGCACATGCGTTTGCCGGAACCGAAGGGGATGAAGGCGCCCTTCGGGGGCTGGGGACGGTCCGGCAGCCAGCGGTCGGGGTCGAAGCGCAGCGGGTCGGGATAGAGGTGGGGGTCCCGGTGCAGCGCGTAGGCGCTCCAGATCACGTCGGTGCCGGCCGGCAGGCTGAACTCGCCCAGCCGCACGTCCGAGATGGCCTGCCGGGTGACGAGCCACGCGGGGCTGTAGAGCCGCAGGGTCTCGCTGACGAGTCTGCGGGTGAAGACGAGCCGGGGCACGCGGTCCGCGGTGATCGGGCCTTCCGCCAGGACGGGGTCGACCTCCTCGTGGAGCCGGCGTTCCAGGTCCGGGTTGCGGCCCAGTTCGTGGAAGAGCCAGGCCAGGACGACCGCGGTGGTCTCGGAGCCGGCGGCGAGCAGTCCGGTGACCTCCGAGAGGATCTCGTCGTCGGGCAGGGTCGCGCCGCTGTCGTCCGTGGTGGTCAGGAGCAGTGAGACGACGTCGTCGTACGCCTCGGGGTTCGCGCGGTGTTCCGCGATGATCCCGGCGACCGCGGTACGCAGCGCGCTGCCGGCGTCCCGCGCCCTGCGGTTGCCCCGGGTGGGCAGCCGTTCGAGGGCGGAGACGGGCAGCAGGGCGCGCTGGAGCGCGGTCCTGAAGACGGTGTCGACGCTGTTGAGGATCGTGTGGGCGGGTTCCCGCCGGGGCGCGGCGGAGAACAGGGCGGACATGACGACGCCCTGGGTCATCAGCTGCATCTCGGTCTTCATGTCGATCGGGGTTCCGCCGTCCCAGCCCGCGATGTACGGCCGCACGGTCTCGCGCATCGTGGTGACGTAACCGGCGATCTGCTCGCGGTGGAAGGCCGGCTGCATCATGCGGCGCCGGCGCAGATGGGGTTTGCCCTCCGCGACGGGCAGGGCGTCCTTGCCGAAGAGTTTGAGCTTCTCGAAGAGCAGCCCCTTGGTGAACTCGTCGGACTGGCCGGTGAGCATCTTGTGGATCAGCTCGGGCGAGTTGACCACCGTCATCGTCTTCGGGCCGACGGTGACGCGGACGGCGGGGCCGTGCGCGCGCAGGCTCTGGATGAAGGCGAGGCGGTCCTTGACCAGCGGTACGGCGTGCCCGATGAGCGGCAGCTTCCCGGGCGCGAGCGGCGGAAGATCTCTGCTGTTCGTCACGTGTCTGTCCTACCTCTGCGCGTAGGTGGATGTGGTGGTCCGGCCGCCGGACGGTCCCTGACGTGTGCGCAGCAGCTCCCGCACGGCGAGGACTTCGGCCTCGATCATGGCGCCGGGCGCGTACAGGGTCTTGTCGTGCCAGAGCGCGGGGTGCTGCCCGGAGCCGGCCCGCTCAGTCAGACGGGCCTCGGCGCGGTCCAGGGCGCGGGCGTGCTCCGGCCGCGGGTCGGGTGCCGCGAGCAGGATCCGCGCGGCGTACGCGGTCTCCTCGGTGGTGCCGCCCCAGATCCCCCAGGAGCCGTCGTCGCGCTGGGTGTCGACGGTCCAGGCGACCGCGGTCCCGACGGCGGCAGCCGCCCGCTCCCCGCCGTGGCGCGAGAGCGCGGCCACACACCGCGCGGTGGCGTAGTAGGGGGAGGCGTGCCATTTGTCGGGCCACGGTCCTTCGGGCCGCTGCTGTCCGACGAGCCAGTCGCTCAGCTTCTCCGCCCGGGGACCGTAGGTGTGCCGTGCCCCGGGGTGGTGGCGCAGATAGCCGCCGAGCGCCTGGAGGGCGTGCGCGTTCGCGGTCACCGATCCGGTGTCCTCGCCTATGTAGCAGTCGTAGTGGCTGCCGTTGTGGAACAGGTCGAGGGGCTCGGGGGTGTGGTCCAGGCCGACCAGTGAGGACACCAGCACGGCCATGGCGGTGTCGTCGGCGTCCGTCATGAGTCCGGGTGCGCCGCGCACCCCCCGGGGGTCGTAGAGGTCGGTGGCCCAGGCGCGGACGGTCGGCACAGCGGCGGCCGGCAGATGGACGCCGGCCAGCGCGGCGGCGACCCACAGACGCTCGAAGACGAGGATCGGAGCCGCCTCGGGGAACAGTCCCGAGTAGCGCTCCGCCACGGCGGTGAGGGCGGCGACGGCCCCGGCAGGGGGCTCCGGCGAGGCGGCGGCACGGGCGGCGGTGGCGGCCGGTGAACTGCCGAGCAGATCGGGACCGCCGGGTATCAGCGCCCCCGGTATGTGCCCGGCGACGCCTTCGAAGGTGTGGTGCAGCTTGACGGGGAGACTGCCCGCCCGGGCGTACCGCCTCGCCACGTACCCCGGCACGGCCTGGTCGTATCCCCCGGGCAGCGCGGGCGCGGGCCCCGGACGCCAGTCGCCGGCGGCCGGTGTCCGGGCGTCCGCGGCGAGGGTGAGCCGCTCGTGGATCCTCGCGACGAGGCTGGGGACGAGGATCTCGGCCGCGGCGGTGTCGGGCCACGGTCCCGCCGGGGGCAGCGCGCGCAGCGCGGCGAGGCCGCTGTCGACGGCGGCGGTGAGCCGGCGGGTCGTCCCCTCGGGGGTGCCGCCCCGGCTCAGCAGCGCCAGCGCGGCCTCCACGGCGCTGAGTGTGGGCAGCAGCCGGTAGCGCTCCGGCCCCTCGCCCCAACTCCCGTCGGGGGCCTGCTCGTCGAGCAGATACGCGATCCGGCGGGGCTCCCCGGGCAGCCAGGGGGCCGCCGAGATGACACGTGCCGTCTCGTACAGGGAGGGGCGGACGGTGCCCCACGGGTCCCGGTCGACGCTCGCCACCAGTCGGGCGGCCTGTTCGGGGTAGGTCGCGTTCGCGACCGTGTCGTTCACGGGTTCGTTCGACCTCACGGTGGCGGGGGCGGGGGACGGTCGGGCGGTCATGTCTGGCGCTCCGTGGCGGCGAGGGCGATCTCGCGCAACTGGTCGGTGGTCTCTTCCGGGAAGGGCGCCTCGTCCAGTGCGGCGAGGGCCTCGTCCCGGCGGGCGGCGATCTTCTCCTCCACGGTCTGCCGGGCGCCGGTGGAGTCGAGGACGGTTCTTATCTCGTCGGCCTGGCCCTCGTCGAGGTCGCTCCGGCCGACGAGGGCGCGCAGGGTCCTGCGCTCGGCGGCAGAGGCGCGCTGGACGGCCAGGGCCATCAGTACGGTCGCCTTGCCCTCGCGCAGATCGTCCAGTACCGGTTTGCCGGTCTCGGCGGGATCACCGAACACACCGAGCAGGTCGTCCCGCAGCTGAAACGCTTCTCCTAGCGGGATGCCGAACGCGGTGCAGGCGTCGAGCACGGCCGGCGGGGCTCCGGCCACCGCCGCCCCTATGTGCAGCGGGCGCTCCACGGTGTACTTGGCGGTCTTGTACCGGATGACGTGCAGTGCCGTCTCGACGTCGCCGGTCAGCCGGCCGGTGGTCTGGAGGTCCAGCAGCTGCCCGTACATGACCTCGCTGCGCATCTCGGCCACCAGCGGCAGCACCTGGGCGAGCCTGCTCGGGTCGAGGCCCGCCGTGTGGAGGAATTCGTCGGACCACACGAGGGCCAGGTCCCCGAGGAGGACGGCGGCGCCCAGCCCGTGCGCGGCGGCGCGCCCGCGGGGGCCGCCGTTGTCGGTGTACGCGGCGGCCAGCGCGCGGTGCGCGGACGGCCTGCCGCGGCGGACATCGCTGTCATCCATGACGTCGTCGTGCACCAGGGCGAAGACCTGGAAGAGTTCGAGGCTCGCGGCGGCCCGGATGGCGGCCGTCATCTCGCCGTCGCCGCCGGCGGCCCGCCACCCGTAGACGCACAGTACGGACCGCAGCCCCTTCCCGCCGGTGAGGAACGCGCGCAACGTGGAGGTCAGATAGAGCAGTTCGGTTCCGGGCGCGGCCTCGTCCTTGGCGTCGAGGAATCCGGTCAGGGCCGCGCTCACCTCGTGCCGTACGGACATCAGGTCCGGCGGACTGGTGGTGGAACGTGTGGTTGCCATCGGTGGTTGATCCCCTTTCGGTCAAGAACCGTCATGGTGGTTCCGTTCGGGCAGAGGACGCGGCCAGGACACCGCTCTCCCGCGGGTGTCACGGTGGTGCGGGTCTTTGGCCGACGGCACCACCGCGACACGGCATGGGCGGGAAGGGTCAGGAAGTGGTCACCGATTCACGGTCGCCCGCTGTCGAGGACGTCCCGGTGACTGGCTCCGGGTCGGCGGCGCTGCGGCTCCAGGGGGTGATGCCCCTGGCGTCGGGAGTCAGCGGGGTGAAGCGGGCGGGAAGCGACGTGAGCGTCCGGTGGACGGGTCCGTCACGGTAGGTCAACTGATCCGGTGCTACGGCCAGTTCGATGTCCGGCAGGTAGCTGGCGAGTCGTTCGATCGCCGCGGTCGCGATCAGCAGGGCGAGATCACGTGCCGGGCAGGCGTGCGGCCCGGCGGCGAACGCCAGGTGTGCCTTGGTGCCCGAGCGGTAGCCGTCGGCCGGGACCCCCGCGTGGGGGCAGGTGTTGGCGGCGGCGTACGAGACCATCACCGGGGAGTCGGCGGGGATGCGTGTGCCGTGGAAGGTGACGTCCTCCTTGGGGAAGTGGAAGCTGTAGTTGGCGAGCGGCGAATCGTGCCACAGCGCCTCGTCGATGGCGTGCTGGACGGGCAGGCTCCCGGTGGTGAGCGTGCCGAAGTAACGGTCGTCGCTCAGCATCCGGACGCAGGTGTTGGCGATGAGGTTGGCCGTCGGCTCGTTCCCCGCACCGAAGATGATGATGATCTGGTTCATCACCTCTTCCTGGTTCAGCCCGTTGGGGTGGTCGATGAACCAGGAGGTCAGGTCGTGGCCGCGCTTCTCGGCCTTGGCCTGATACAGGGTCTGAAGGTAGCCGCCGAACAACTGCGCGCCGGACGCCTTGCGTTCGGGATCGGTGTCCATCATGGCCGCGAGCGCCCCCACGAGCCGGGGGCCGTGTTCGTCCTCCATGCCGAACAGCGCGTTGAAGACCATCAACGGCAGCTGCTGGGCGTACTGGCTGACGAGGTCGACCGTCCCCGCGTCCGCGAAGTCCCGCAACAGCCGGTCGGCGAAACGGAACGTCAGGACCCGTACGTCGTTGGGGTCGAGGAGGGCGAAGCTGTCGGTGATCACCTTGCGCAGGTGCGCGTGCTCCTCACCGTCGGCGAAGAAGAGGCTGGGCCGCCACTCCACCATGGGCCGGATCGGGCTGCTCTCCGGGACCTGCGGCAGCCACTTGCGGGTGTCCTTGGACCAGGTCTCGGTGTCCTGGAGCAGCCCGAGCGCCGCCTGGTAGTCGGTGACCAGGTGGACGAGGACGCCGGGTGAGATCTCGGCGACGCCGACCGGCCCCTGCCTGCGCAGCAGTTCGTAGCTGCGCTGGGGATCGGCCGCGTGTTCGGGCCCGTGCAGGGGCACGGCTGTGGCGTCCGGTGGTGTGATACTCACGAGGCTCCGACTCCGGCCGAGGATATGGAATGGGCGGTCAGTGCGATGAGTGCGCTGAGACTGCTGTTCATCTCGCGGGCATCACAGGTGACGAGTGGGGTGTCCGGGGCGAGGTCCAGCTTCTTGCGAACGATCTCCAGGTCATATTCAGGCGAGTCAGGGAAGGTATTGACTGCCACGGCGTACGGCAAACCGCGCTCCTCGATAAGATCCATCACTTCGAAGGACTCGTCGAGGCGCCGGGTGTCCACCAGGACGAGCGCGCCGAGGGCGCCGAAGGCGATCCCCTCCCAGAGGGGAAGGAACCTGCGCTGGCCCGGAGTTCCGTACAGGTACAGGACGATCCGGTCGCCCGGCAGGGTCATCCGGCCGAAGTCGATGGCCACCGTGGTGGTCTTCTTGTCCCGCAGGCCGACGAGGCTGACGTCGTCGGCGTCGGCCGCCGCGTCCGTCATGACTTCGTCGGTGTGCAGCGTGGGAATCTGCGAAAGCGTCTTGATCGCTGTCGTCTTGCCGACGCCGAGGGGACCCGCGACAAGGATCTTGACCCTCTGGTGCTCCCCCTCGGGGAGGTACACGGGACGCGGGCTAGGCGACACGGAGGGATTGGAGTCCACTCAGCACCTCTTCCATGAGTTGCAACGACGGCCGTCCGGCGCGCGAGGGGGCGAGAGCTTCCGGTATCGGCACACTGGCGTTTAACAGGCCGTCACTGACGAGCTGTTCGGCGAGCATCAGACCGACGCTGGCCGGCAGGGCGAGATACGCGGCTATCTCGACGGCGGTGAGGGAGCCGTCCGTCACCAGCTCGACCACCCGGCGGTGCACCGTCGTGTGGTACGAGGAGAACGGATGGCCGCTGGCCCGCAGAGCCGTCAGCGTGTCGAGGGTGGTGGGCAACGGCGCGGCGGCGCCACCTCCGGTCGCCAGATACGCCGGGAGCAGCCGCCGTTGATGCTGGCCGCGGCTCATGACGCGCCGTCATGGGTGCGTGCCGAGACAGACATGTGCTGCTCCCCCAGCTTCTTCGCCTGACGCGCCATCATGTGGACGACCACACCCATGTGCATGGAATCGTCGCCCGCGGCGGCTATCAGCGTGTTGGCGCCGGCCGGCATGACCATGTAAGTGCCCTCGGCCACCTTCACCGTGACGGTCTCGATGGGGGTGTCCGCCGCGGCCCCCAGCGCCGGGATCACGGCCGCGCGGGAGGCGGCGTGCAGCGCGGAGGTCATCGCGGCCACTCCGTCCGCGTCGTCGGCCGAGAGGTTCTCGGACCTGGCCTGGACCATCCCGTCGAGGGTCATCAGCAGCGCGTGGCGGACACCTGGGATCTCGGTGATGGGGGCCAGGTACCAGGTCTCGTTTTCGCCGTGGGGCATGGTCACTGCGTTTCCTCCAAATCAGTACCGGTTCGGCCGCTGTCAAGGCCGTCCTGGAACTCGCTCCAGGCTTTGAGGGACCGCTCCGGATCCGGGGCGCGGTACGCGGGGGCGGCGAGCCCCGCGCCGGGGGCCGTGGGGCCGCGGCGGCGGCGCTGCGGCAGACCGTCCGCGCTGTCGGGCACGGGGGTGCGCGACTTGTCGTCGCCCGCCGGGGTCTCGGGGACCGAGGAGGGACGCCTCTCCGCCTTCGGCGCGACGGCCGCCTGGGGAGCCATGGCAGAAGGGGGCTCGGCTTCCTCGTCGATCGAGGCGAGCAGGTTCGGGGGAATGGTCACCACAGCGCGCACCCCGCCATAGGGAGACGAATGGTCGATGGAGACATGAAAGCCGTAGTCGGCGACGAGACGGCCGATGGCGGCGAACCCCTGGGACGGCGGGTCGCCGAGCTCGGTGAGCATGACGTCGTGCGTGTCGGCCGAGACCAGGCGCGCACCGCGGGCGGCCGCCTCGGCGGTCATCCCCTTGCCCGCGTCGTCGACCGTGATGCAGACGTTGCCGTTTCCGCTCTGGATCAGACCGACGTCCACCGCGAGGTCGTCGCGGGAGTGCTCCAGGGCGTTGGCCATCAGCTCCGCGCAGGCCACGGCGACGGGCTCGGCGGCGCGGCCGACGATGCCGACGTTGGAGCCGATCCGCGAGTTGATCTTGATGCGGTCGAAGCCGCGGAGACGGGAGGAGGCGCCGGTGACGATCTCGGCGACGTAGGTGTCCTTGCGGACGTGCCCCGGCCACGCGCCGCACACGATGGCGGTGCGCTGGATGAGCCGCAGGTTCTGCTCGTTGAGGTGGTCGGCGGCGAGCATCCGGTGTGTCAGATGCCGTGAGCCCGTGAACTCCCTCTGAAGGGCGTCGAGTTCCGACTGGAGCCGGTACGACAGGGCCTGCGAGTCCTGGCTCGCGCCGCGCAGGGCCGCCCTGGCTGCGGCGTCGACGCGACGGCGCTCCTTCAGGACCATCTCCGAGACCCGGGTGAGGACGGAGTCGAGGAGTTCGGCGTCCTCGGGCCCGGCCTCCCCGACGTTCAGCAGCCCGGGTACGGGGTGGTGAGAGCTGATCAGGTGGAGCGGGACGGCCGGAAGCCGGGTGGAGACGAGGTGGGTCACCTCGGCGCGGAACCGGTCCTCACGGGCCTCGGCGTCCCGCGTACGGGATTCGGCGAAGCGCGTGCGGGTTTCGGCTTCCCGCGTTCGGGATTCGGCGTTCTTCAGCGCCGCGTCCATTTCTCTGCACCGTCGCGTCTGTTTGCGGCGGGAGAGCGCCAGCAGCAGTGCGACGACGGCCATGACCACGGTCACGGCGCCGAGCGCAAGGGCGGGTTCGGAGGGAGAGATCACGGAAAAGGGGTCCTAGGGGTTCGAGGGTCACAGGCGGGTGCACCCGGTGGACTTCCGCCATCAAGTGCTGCCGCATCCAGGTGAAGGATCATGCCAAAGCTTTGCCAGTTTAGGGGAGTTGGCCTCCTGCCCACAGCGCGAATGGAGAGGCCGTGATGATCTTGGGGGAAGAAATAGGGCCAGGTGGGGAGCAACCGCTGCACCACCGGCCGAACTCATTCCGTTTCGCCGTCCGGGGACGCCCTGCGGGCTTCCGCTTACGGCGGAGGCCGGGCGGGACTCCGGGGACACGCCCTGCGGGCGGCAGGGGCCCCAGGGGCGTGTGAGGCTGGAGACATGACCGAATTCAGCGAGGCCGAGCGCGCGTACCTCTCCTCCCAGCGGCTGGGCCGGCTGGCCACCGTCGACCCGAAGGGCCAGCCGCAGGCCAACCCGGTGGGGTTCTTCCCCCAGGCGGACGGCACGATCCTGGTCGGCGGGTACGCGCTGGGCACCACCAAGAAGTGGCGGAACCTGCGGTCCAACCCCCGGGTGGCACTGGTGGTGGACGACATCGTCAGCCTCAAGCCGTGGAAGGTGCGGGGTGTGGACATCCGGGGCGAGGCCGAACTGCTGACCGGTCCGCACGAGTTGGGGCCGCACTTCAGTGAAGAACTGATCCGGATCCATCCACGGAAGATTCACAGTTGGGGGCTGGAGGAGACCGGCTGACCGCGGCGGCCGGGCGGGGCCATCCGGCGCCGGACCTGCCGGGCGCTCAGCCGGGCCACCCGGCCGGCCCGGCGACGCCCTCGCGGTCCGCGCCCCCGTCGCCGATCAGGCGCACGGCGCGGCCGGCGGCGTCGGCCCGTGGGTTCCACTCCGCCGATCCGGGCACGGCGTCGGGACGGCACCGGCGGCAGGCACGGAAGCCGTGGCCCTGGGCCGCGGCCGCGGTGGCGTAGAAGCGGACGTCCTCGCGCTTCGGGGTGACGGCGGGACAGCTCGGCCGGCAGTAGATGCCGGTGGTCTCGACGGCGAAGAAGAACGCGCCGTGGAACCGGGCGTCGCGGCCGGCCACCGCGTCGCACCTGGCCTCCTCGCCCCTCCCCCGAGTGCCGCCCCCGGGCACCGCACTCGCGGGATTCGGACATGGAGGCGGAGGGGCCGGGCCTCCCGCTCGAAGCCCGGCCCGGACACCCCGGGGGCGCGCCTACCGGATGCGCCCCCGCTTGGCCTCCATCGCCGCACGGCCCTCCGCGCCCTTGAGCCGCCAGTCGCGGCGGATCTCGGCCCGCAGCCGGGCGTCGGTCTTGGCGACGATGCGCTGGTTCTCCCGCAGCAGCTTGCGGTAGCTCTCCAGCCGGCGTTCGGAGAGCGTGCCGTCCTCCAGCGCGGCGAGCACGGCACAGCCCGGCTCCCTGCCGTGGGCGCAGTCGTGGAACCTGCACTCCTCGGCCAGTTCCTCGATCTCGGCGAAGACCTGGCCCACGCCCTGCCCGGCGTCCCACAGCCCGACACCCCGGAGCCCGGGTGTGTCGATGAGGACGCCGCCGCCGGGCAGCACGAGGAGATTGCGGGTGGTCGTGGTGTGCCGGCCCTTGCCGTCCACCTCACGGATCGCCCGGACCTCCATGACGTCCTCGCCGAGCAGGGCGTTGGCCAGGGTCGACTTGCCCGCGCCCGAGACGCCGAGCAGCACGCTCGTGCTCCCGGAGACGACGGCGGAGAGCACGTCGACGCCCTCCCCCGTCGCCGCGCTCACGGGGAGGACCTGGACGCCGGGCGCCGCGGTCTCGACGTCGTCGACGAGGTACGACAGTCCGGTCGGGTCCGGTACGAGGTCGGCCTTGGTGAGCACGACGAGCGGCTGCGCGCCGCTCTCCCAGGCCAGGGCCAGGAACCGCTCGATGCGCCCGAGGTCGAGTTCGACGGCGAGCGGGACGGCGATGATCGCGTGGTCGACGTTGGCCGCGAGGATCTGCCCCTCGGAGCGCTTGGACGAGGTGGAGCGTACGAAGGCGGTACGGCGCGGCAGCAGCGTCCGCACGTACCGCGGATCGCCGCCGGGGTCGACGGCGACCCAGTCGCCGGTGCACACGACCTTCAGCGGGTCGCGCGGCACGACGAACTCGGTGTCGGCCCGTACCGTGCCGCCGGGCGTGACGACGTCGCACTGCCCCCGGTCGACGCGCACGACGCGGCCCGGCAGCAGACCCTGCGCGGCGTAGGGGGTGAAATTCGCTTCCCAGCCCTCGTCCCAGCCGTACGGGGCGAGCGGATGCGAAGCGGATGACGCCTCGGAGGAGGCGGCGGAGAGAGACAACGGGAAACCCTTCACAAGGGCGGTCCCGGCACGCGCGCCGGTGGGGCGCGGAAGAGGTGGAGGTCAGCCGGGGACCACGGAGGTGACATGAACGATCAGCTGATTGCGGGCAGGGCCCGGCACAGGGACGGTCATCGGTACACACCTCCTGGAACACACACGGCGGACGGGACCCGGTCGGTCCGTCGGGAACACGAGGGAATGTAGCCGCTCGCGCGCCGGGCGCGCCACCGATTTGACGCGTCACCGCCGGCCGTACGCGCGGCCCGGCCCACACATACCTCCCCCCGGTATGTTCGACAGGAGGCGTTCCGACTTGACTCCATACCCCTGGAGGGTATGTTCAGAGGTGTCGGCCGCCGCTGCGGAGTGGCCCCTCACGGAGGAGACCCCGATGAACACGGGACTCAGGATCACCGCCTTCGCCGCCGCGATCGCCGCGACGTTCGGCACCGCGTACGGAGTCGGCGCGAGCATCGACCCGGCCGTGGCCGAGAAGGCGCCCGCGGCGCACGACGAGCACGCGCAGAGCGGGACGGACACGGGCGGCGAAGGGGACGGCGCCGCGAGCGCGGCGGGCGGCCTGGAGATCTCCGAGGGCGGCTACACGCTGGCGCTCGACACACCGCGCGTGGCGGCCGGGAGGCCGGCCACCCTGCGCTTCTCCGTCGAGGACGACAGCGGACGCCCTCTCACCTCGTACCGGCGGGAGCACGGCAAGGAGCTGCACTTCATCGTCGCGTCAAGGGATCTGACGGTCTACCGGCACCTGCATCCGACCCGCGCGGCGGACGGCACCTGGACCGTCGGCACCGAACTGCCCGAGGCCGGCGGCTACCGGGCCTTCGCCGACTTCACGCCCGGCGGGAAGGGCGCGACCGGCATCACGCTCGGCGCCGACCTGGCCGTCTCCGGCACGGCCGAGCCCGCCGGGCTGCCGCCCGTGCGCGCCACCGCCGAGGTCGACGGCTACCGGGTCACCCTCGACGGCGCCCTCACCCCCGGCAGGGCGCGCGAACTGAAGCTGACCGTCAGCAGGGACGGGAAGCCCGTCACCGATCTCCAGCCCTACCTCGGGGCGTACGGGCACCTGGTCGCCCTGCGCGCCGGAGACCTCGCCTATCTGCACGTCCACCCGAACGGCGAGCCGGGCGACGGGGCCACCGAGCCCGGCCCGGAGGTGTCCTTCACCGCCACGGCGCCCAGCGCGGGCGACTACCGGCTCTTCCTCGACTTCCAGCACCGGGGGAAGGTCCGCACGGCCGCCTTCACGGTCGACGTACCGGCCGCGGGGGCGGACACCGGTACCGGTACGGGTACCGGCCCCGGGGAGAAGGAGTCCCCGGAGCCCCGTGCGAACGAGGAGGACCCGGGTCACGGACACTGAGGTCCCGGGTGGTCGGGGCGGCGGGCCGCCCGGCGGGGCAGGCGGGGCGGCCGTGGTCTGATGGACGCGTGGGCCGTGACGTGGAAGAGACCAACCGCCGCATGCTCCGGGTGCGGGACGCGATGGACCGTGACTTCGCGCGCCCGCTGGACGTCCCGGCGCTGGCCCGGATCGCCCATGTGTCGCAGGCGCACTTCACCCGGACCTTCCGGGCCACGTTCGGCGAGACGCCGCACCGGTACCTGCAACGGCGCCGGGTCGAGCGGGCGATGTTCCTGCTGCGGGAGACCGACCGCAGCGTGACGGACATCTGCTACGAGGTCGGCTTCGGCAGTCCCGCGACCTTCAGCCGCACGTTCCACGAGATCGTCGGCCGGCCGCCGAGGACCTACCGCCAGGAGGCGCCGCGCCCGGTCGGCGCCGTACCGACGTGCTTCACGAAGGCGTGGACACGGCCGAGGAGCTGACCGCCCACCCGCCCTCCCCCGTGCGGGCGCCACGCGCCGGACTGAGCAGTTCTGGACAAGTTTTCGTCCGGCGTCCCCCGTAACGTGAAACGCATGTTCACCGCGATCACACACTCACAGATCTACGTCCTGGACCAGGACGCGGCGCTCGACTTCTACGTCGGCACACTCGGCCTTGAGGTCCACACCGACGCCGACCTCGGTTTCATGCGCTGGCTGACCGTCAACGTCCCCGGCCACCCGGACCGGCAGATCCTGCTGGAGAGGCCCGGCCCCCCGGCACTGTCCGAGGAGACGGCAACGGAGGTCCGCGAACTGCTGACCAAGGGCGCGACGGGCGGCACGCTCATCTTCAGCACGGATGACTGCCGGGGGACCTACGAGACGCTGCGGGCCCGCGGCGTCGAGTTCACGGACGAGCCCACCGAGCGGCCCTACGGCATCGACTGCGGGCTGCGCGACCCCTTCGGCAACCACATCCGCTTCACCCAGCCGAAGTCGTAGCCGGGCCCGTCCCGCCCGCCTGTCCCGCCCGCCGTCGTCGTCCGCCCCGCAGCCGGGTGCCGAAGGGGCCCGGGACGGCGGCAGGATGGACGCATGACTGGCAGCGACGCGACTTCCGCGCATCCGAACGCCGGGGCCCCCGCGGCCCCGGCCCCCTTCACCGCAGACGACTACCGCGCGCGCATGGACCGCGCCGTGCGGGACGCCACCGCCGCCGGGCTGGCCGGTGTGCTGGTGGCACCCGGCCCCGACATGGTCTGGCTCACCGGTTACCGGCCGCCCGCCGACACCGAGCGGCTGACGCTGCTGGTGCTCACCCCCGACGCCGGTCCCGTCCTGGTCGTGCCCAAGCTGGAGGCCCCCGACGCGGAGAAGGCGGTCGGCGCGCCCGCGCTGACCCTGCGCGACTGGACCGACGGAGTCGACCCGTACGGCGTGACCGCCCCCTCGCTCGCCGCCGGCGGGCGCTACGGCATCAGCGACAACACCTGGGCCCTGCATCTCATCGGTCTCCAGGAGGCCCTGCCCGCCACCTCCTACACCCCGTTGACGAACGCGCTGCCGATGCTGCGCGCCGTCAAGGACGCCCGCGAGGTGGAGCGCCTCGCGCTGGCGGGCGCCGCGGCCGACGCCGCCTACGAGGAGATCAAGCGGGTGCCCTTCGCCGGTCGCAGGGAGACCGATGTCGCCGCGGACCTGGCCGGACTGCTGCGCGCGTCCGGCCACTCCCAGGTCGACTTCACCGTCGTCGGCTCCGGCCCCAACGGCGCCAACCCCCACCACGAGGCCGGTGAACGGGTCATCGGCGAGGGGGACATGGTCGTGCTCGACTTCGGCGGGCTGTGCCGGGGCTACGGCTCCGACACCTCCCGCACCGTGCATGTCGGCGAGCCCACCCAGGAGGAGCGGCGCGTCCACGACCTGGTGCGCGCCGCGCAGCGGGCCGCCTGCGACGCGGTGCGTCCCGGCATCGCCTGCCAGGAGGTGGACCGGGTGGCCCGCGCGGTGATCGAGGAGGGCGGGTACGGGGAGTACTTCATCCACCGCACCGGCCACGGCATCGGCGTCACCACCCACGAACCGCCCTACATGGTCGAGGGCGAGGAGCTGCCTCTCGTCCCCGGCATGTGCTTCTCGGTGGAGCCCGGCGTCTATCTGCCGGGACGGTTCGGGGTGCGCATCGAGGACATCGTGACGGTCACCGAGACCGGCGGCCGTCGGCTCAACACCACCGACCGGGGTCTGGCCGTCGTCGGCTGACGTCGCCGCCGACTGAATTGTCCGGCCGTTTTCACGATCGAAGTCCGCAATGGCGCCCTTCGCGCACCGCACTCGAAGTGACGCTACGATCACGGTATGTTCGCGGCCTTCGAGATTTCCGACCCGCGACGGGCCCGCAGCGAATTGGCGGGCCCGTCGCGGGCGTTCTGGCTGGCCGTACTTCTACTGGCACTGCTCTATACGCACGGCGTGAACGGGCACAACGCCGCGACCCACGCTTCGCCGGTCACCGCGGTGACCGCGACGGCGTCCACCGAGTTCGGTAATCACGACACCGCGCCCTGTCACCACGACGGGGACGAGGCGGAGCACGGGTCGGAGAGCTGTGCTTCCGGTCAGCCCCAGTACCGCGCCGACCTGCCCGCTCCCGGCGACACACCTTCGCGCGTCGGGGAATTGACGCGAATTCACTCCTCCGTGTCCATGTCGACGGCCGGCACTCTGCCGACGCCGGGCACCGAACGGAGAGATCCGGGCATTCTTCGGGTGTAGAACGCCCTTCCGGATCAACCACCCCCTTTTCGAACGCGCGATTTCCCGCGGAGTCACCGCACTCACGAAAGCGCGTTTTTCGAACACACGATGTGCGAACGGGCCGCTTTCCGTATCCGACTTGGTCTACGAACGGTCCGGTCGCTTTCCGCGCGCCCTTTCCACCGCGGTCGCATTCACCCGCACGTGTGAATGCGCGTGCGCCGCGACGGGCTTCCGCGTTCCCGTACTCCGAACGAAAGCGAACCCATGCGCCACCAGTCCCCCACCACCCCGCCCCGCGCCGTCGCCCCGGCCCCGGGCGCCACGGTCCCGGCGACCGTTCCGGCCGCCGTCCACAGCCCCTCCGGCCTGGTGGGCAACACCCCGCTCCTGCGGGTCCACGAGCCCTTCGCCCCGGCGGGGCGCGGCTTCTGGGCCAAGCTGGAGGGCTTCAACCCCGGCGGCATCAAGGACCGCCCCGGACTCCATATGGTCGAACGCGCCCGCGCCCGGGGCGAGTTGGCGCCCGGCGGCCGGATCATCGAGTCGACCAGCGGCACCCTGGGGCTGGGGCTCGCCCTCGCGGGCATGGTCCACGGCCACCCCGTCACCCTGGTCACCGACCCCGGCCTCGAACCGCCGATGACCCGGCTGCTGACCGCCTACGGGGCCGGCGTCGACATCGTCCCGGAGCCGCATCCCACCGGCGGCTGGCAGCGGGCCCGCCGCGAACGCGTGGCCCGGCTGCTGGAGCGGCACCCCGGTTCCTGGTGCCCGGACCAGTACGACAACCCCGACAACACCGCCGCGTACCTCCCGCTGGCCCTCGAACTCGCCTCCCAGCTCGGGCACATCGACGTTCTGGTGTGCAGCGTCGGCACCGGCGGCCACTCCGCCGGGATCTCGCGCGTGCTGCGCCAGCTCTACCCGGAGCTGCGGGTGGTGGGAGTGGACTCGATCGGGTCGACGATCTTCGGGCAGCCGGCCAGGCCCCGGCTGATGCGCGGTCTCGGATCGAGCGTCCACCCGCGCAACGTCGCCTACGGGACCTTCCACGAGGTGCACTGGGTGGCGCCCGCCGAAGCGGTGTGGACCTGCCGCCAACTGGCCGCGTCCCACTACGCGACCGGCGGCTGGAGCGTCGGCGCCGTCGCCCTGGTGGCCGGCTGGCTGGCCAGGAGCGGTTCCCCGGACCGCCGGATCGCCGCCGTCTTCCCGGACGGTCCGCAACGCTACCTCGGCACGGTGTACGACGACGACTACTGCGCCGCGCACGGGCTCCTGGGCCCGGCGCCCGCGGCCGAACCGGAGGTGGTGGGGCGTCCCGACGAGAAGGAGGTCAGCCGCTGGACCCGGTGCTCCGAGGTCACCGACCCGCTGGCCGTGGGCCCCGTCGACCGGGCGACCCGGGCCCAGCCGGCCGGCCGGGCCGTCAACTGCCCGAAGGAGGAGGCCCGGTGAGGGACGTGATCCGGCGGACGCGTTCCTACGAGCGCGGCGTCCAGTTGCTGATGGTCAATCAGTTCACCATCAATCTGGGCTTCTTCATGCTGATGCCGTATCTGGCCGCCCATCTGTCGGGCACCCTCGGGCTGGCCGGCTGGCTGGTCGGATTCGTGCTGGGGGTACGGAACTTCAGCCAGCAGGGGATGTTTCTGGTCGGCGGGACTCTGGCCGACCGGTACGGCTGCAAGCCGCTCATCGTCGCCGGGTGCGTCCTGCGCACGGTGGGCTTCGCGGCACTCGGTCTGGTGGACTCGCTCCCCGCGCTCCTCGCCGCCTCGGCGGCCACCGGTTTCGCGGGCGCCCTGTTCAACCCGGCGGTGCGGGCCTGTCTCGCCGCGGACGCCGGGGAGCGGCGGGTCGAGGCGTTCGCGCTGTTCAACGTCTACTACCAGGCCGGCGTCCTGCTCGGCCCGCTGGTGGGCATGGTGCTGACCGGGGTCGGCTTCAGGCTCACCTGCCTCACGTCGGCGGGGATCTTCGCGCTGCTGAGCGCCGTACAGATCCGGTCGCTCCCGGCGCGGGGCGGGCCCGGCGGCAAGGACCCCGGCAGGAACCCCGGTACGGACGGCGGCGGACACGGCGGGCGCGTGAGCGTGCCCGCCCAGTGGCGTTCGGTGCTGGCCAACCGGTCGTTCCTGCTCTTCTCGGCGGCGATGATCGGCTCGTACGTACTGACTTTCCAGGTCTATCTGGCGCTTCCGCTGGAGGTACGGCGGGTGGGCGGCGACGGGGAGTCCGGCACGGCGGCCGTGGCACTGCTGTTCGCCGTCTCCGGACTCGCCACCGTCCTGTGCCAGACACGGGTGACCGCCTGGTGCGGGGCGCGTATGGAGCCGGGGCGCGCGCTCACCCGGGGAGTCGCGGTGATGGGCGGGGCGTTCCTGCCGCTCCTCGCGGCCACCGCGATCCCCCTGCCGGACGACGGGCCCGCCCGCTGGGCCCTGGCGGCCGTTCCGCCGGCGCTCGCCGCGCTGCTGCTCGCGCTGGGCACGATGATCGCGTACCCCTTCGAGATGGACACCATCGTCCGGCTCTCCGGTGACCGTCTCGTCGCCACCCACTACGGGCTCTACAACACCGTCTGCGGCATCGGCATCACCCTGGGGAACCTCCTCACGGGCACGGCACTCGACGCGGCCCGCGAGGCCGGGGTCTCCGCGCTCCCCTGGCTCACGCTGTGCGCGCTCGGGGCCGCCTGTGCGGCGGCCCTCGCCGGACTGCACCGCACCGGCCGGCTCTCGGCGCCCGCCACGCCCGGCGACGGGACGCCCGGAGCGGCGGCGGCGCCCGCGCCGGCGACGGGCTGAACCGGGCCGGTGTGCCGGGGCACCGGGACCGGACAACGGCCGCGGTGCCCCGGCCGGTTCAGCAGTTCGGTACGCCCGGCAGCCAGGACTCCACCACGTCGATGAAGATGTTGGAGATGTAGCCACCGTAGGACGGCAGATACGACCAGCCGTCATTGGTGATGCCGTCCACGGTGATCCGCTGGCCGTGGACCTGGCACTTGACGTTGACCGTGGTGGGGCCCGCCAGACGCGCCACCTCGGGCGAGGCGGTGGTCGCCTGCTGACGTATGCGGACGTCCGTGCCCCACGTCGGGAAGGACTTGCCCGTCTGGTCGCCGGTCCACAGGTAGGTGACGGTCACCCAGCCGTTGTCGTTCAGACCGACGTTGTAGAAGGTGCCGTCGGCGAGGTCGATACCGGCCGGGTTGAGAACGGTACGGCCGGAGCCGTCCTTCCCCCCGTTGTAGCCGGTCTCGTAGGCGGCCTGCGCCTCGGGCATGCCCTGGGCGAGGTCCTTGAACATCTCGCGCGTCGGGGACGGGTTCCAGTAGTCGTCCTTGGTGTTCCACGGCCCCACGTCCCAGACGGGCGCGGTCTCGCAGCGGGCGGGGCCGCAGACCTGTACGGAGTACTGGTTGCTGCCGTTGGGCGACAGACCGCGCCGCGAGGGCAGCGCGACGAAGTGGTCGTTGGGCTGGATGATGTGGCCGTTGGCGGTCGTGCCGCCGACGAGACCCTCACGGGTGGCGAAGACCCGGGCGGTGAAGGCGGTCGCGCCCGCCGAGGTACGGGGCGCGGCGCCCTTCTCGGCGGTCAGCCGAAGACCGCGGACGCGCGCCTCTCCCCCGGCGTCCCAGAGGGTGATCCTGGCCTGAACGGTGGTGACCGCGCGGGGCAGGACGGCCACGTCCCCGTCCGCCGCCTCCCCCGAGGCGCCTGCCGCGCCCGCCGGTACCCACTCGGTCCAGGCGCCCTGTGCCGAGCGGCCCCGCACGTCGACGAGCACCTCGGCGCCTGCGCCGCCGGGCAGTTCGGCGGCGAGTTCGGCGCTCACCCGGTCGACCGGGGCGCCGAGCGTCTCAGGGGCGAGCACCTGGGTGCCGTAGCCCCGGCCGGTCTCCGCCGACGCCGGACGGAAGGCGGTGTCCCGTACGCTCAACGCGCCTTTCGCGTAGCGCACGTTGACGTCGTCCGGGGTGACCCGTGACAGATCCGCCGACCAGGAGGTCGGCGTGCCCTCTACGCGCGTGGATTTCTGGCCGTCGGCGGCCCCGGCGGGCGGCGTGGCGACCGCCACGCCCACGCAGGCGAGCAGGGACAGGGCCGCGGCGGCCCGCCGCCGGTAGGGGGATCTCGCTCGGTCGTTCATGCCGGTCTCCTCCTGTGGGGGATGGAACCCGGCACACGCTAGTGAGGGTGTCATGTAACCAACAAGGGCCCAGAAGTGGAGAGATCTCCATACCCGGAAGGGGTCTGAACCATCATCAGATGCCCGCCGGTCACCGCGTCCGTCAGGTGTGGGTGCGTACGGGGTCACGGCCGTGGCGGTGGCCGCGGGTGCGGGCGGGGTGGGTGTGGTCATGGGCCCGGCCGTGGGAGTGGTGGGTCAGCGCCGCGTGCGGGTCGGCCCCGAAGGGGGAGGCGGCGGGATCGGCGTGGACGAGCGCGGCGGTCAGTCTCGGCACGGCGTGCAGCAGTACGTGCTCCGCCTCGACGGCGACATGGTGTGCCTGACGTACCGTCAGTTCACCGTCCACCACGACAGCGACCTCCGCGCGCAGCCGGTGTCCGATCCAGCGCAGCCGCAACTCGCCCACCCCACGCACCCCTTCGACGTCCAGCAGCGCCGCCTCGGCGGCGTCCACCAGCGCCGGGTCGACGGCGTCCATGACCCGGCGGAACACCTCGCGGGCCGCGTCGCGCAGGACGAACACGATCGCGGCCGTGATGAGGAGACCGACGACCGGGTCGGCGAGCGGCCAGCCGATGGCGGCGCCACCCGCGCCGAGCAGGACGGCGAGCGAGGTGAATCCGTCGGTACGGGCGTGCAGCCCGTCCGCGACCAGGGCGGCCGAGCCGATCTCACGGCCCACCCGGACGCGGTAGCGGGCGACCCACTCGTTGCCGAGGAAGCCGACGACGGCCGCCGCCGCGACGGCGGGCAGATAGCCGATCGGCCGCGGGTCGAGCAGCCGGTCGACGGCGGTCCACGCGGCGAGGACCGCCGAGGCGGCGATGGTCAGCACGATGACGATGCCGGCGACGTCCTCCGCCCTCCCGTACCCGTAGGTGAACCGGCGGGTGGCCGCGCGCCGCCCCAGGAGGAACGCGACGGCGAGGGGCAGCGCGGTGAGGGCGTCGGCGGCGTTGTGGACGGTGTCGCCCAGCAGCGCGACCGAGCCGGACAGGACGACGACCACGACCTGCGCGAGGGCCGTCGCGCCGAGCACGGCCAGCGAGACCCACAGCGCGCGCATGCCCTTCGCCGACGATTCGAGGGCGTTGTCGATCTTGTCGGCCGTCTCGTGGGAGTGAGGCGTGAGGAGATGGCCGGCTCGGTGGCGCAGCCGGGCGAGACGTCCCGGGCGTCCACTTCCGTGGCTGTGAGCGTCGTCGTGGTCGTGGTCGTGCCCGTGCCCGTGGCCGTGTTCGTGGCCGTGTTCGTGGCCGGGCGCGGCACGACCTTCGTGCTGGTGTCCGTGCGGGTCGTTCATGGGGATGACCTTCCGGCGCGCGGGCGGAGTGGGGCCGTGCGGGACGCGGCTGGACAGCGCCGTACCTCGTTGGCCATTATGTGCATATGAACGCACGCATGCAACTATCATCTGCGCATGATGCGCACCCGCCCATCCCCGGCGAGGAACAGTTCACGCTCGCCGCCGAGGTCTTCGCCGTGCTCGCCGACCGCACACGGCTGGTCCTGCTGCACGAGCTGTCGCGCGGCGAGGCGGACGTGTCCACACTGACCGAGGCGTGCGGCGCGGCCCGGCCCGCCGTCAGCCAGCATCTCGCCAAGCTCCGGCTCGCCGGTCTCGTCGTCACGCGCAAGGAGGGCCGCCGGGTCGTCTACAGCCTCCGTGACGGGCATCTGCGGCGCGTGATCGACGAGGCGCTGAGCCTGGCCGACCACCAGCTCGACGGCCGGCCCTCGCACGACTGAGCACCTGCCGGGCCTCCCGGCCGTACAACCGTCCGGTGTCCGCGGGTGTCTTCCGTTCCACACCCGGTTCGCCGCACGGTGCACACGGTCCTCGGAGGGGCAGATGAGAGCTACGTCAACGGCGCGGGCGCCACGGCGGTCCATGGCGGCCGCGGTGGTCGCAGCCGCGGCCTGCTGGTCGCTGACGGCCGCCCACGGCGGGCCCGCCGCCGCCGAACAGGCCGTTTCAGGACCGGAGTTGGTGTTCGAGCAGGGCGAGCCGGTCGACGGTGTACGGCCCGGGGACCGGGTCGGCGTGCCGTTCGCGGTGAAGAACGAGGGGGACGCGCCCGCCACCCGCGTGGTGCTCTACCTCACGGGATCGCAGGGGCTGGCCTACGACACGGAGTACTCCAACTGCGTGTACGAGGACGCGCCCGCCCAGGACGAGGGTCCGGCGCGGGTGAACGCGGAGTGCGACATCGAGCAGACCCTGGAGCCCGGGGTCGTCTACGAGCCCGCCGAGCCCGTCGGCCTCGATGTCCTGGACCGGGCCCTGTACGAGCGCCTCGGCGTCAACATCCTCGCGGGGGTGGGCACCCTCCCCGAGGGGGCGCGGCACGGCGGTGGCGCGGACCCGGTGCTGCGGCTGGTCCCGCGGACGGCGCCGGAGGCGCCGGGCACCGTCCACGGAAGCGAACTGGCCACCGACATCACCGCCGAGAACACGGCGGACTTCGCGCTGACCGGTGCGACGGTGAAGGGCGAACCGGGCCGCACGGTCGACGCGGAGGTCACCTTCGCCAACAAGGGGCCGGCCTGGGCGAGGAACGACGTCTACGGGCCGATCGGGGTCTTCGACGTCGGCGTCCCGGAGGGGACGACGGTCACGGAGGTCCCGGAGTTCTGCGAACCGGCGGGGGCGGCGACATACCGCTGCACGACGCCGTACGGCTACGCGGACGAGGACAGCGAGCGCGCGTACGTCTTCGGGCTGCGGATCGACAAGGTCGTCGCGAACGCCACGGGCGCGGTGGCGTTCGTCGCGGGCGATCACCACTGGGGGACGCTGCCCTTCGACGGGAACCGCGCCAACAACAAGGCCGAGATCGTCGTGAACCCGTCGGACGGCGGGCCGACCACGGGCGGAGCGAGTGGCGGGACGGACGGCGGGGCGGGGTCGTCCGGCGGTACGGGCGCCACGGGCGGTACCGGCACCCAGCTCGGCGAGCTGGCCGAGACGGGGAGCGGGGGCACACTCCTGGCCGGCGGCGCCGCCGTGGCCCTGCTGGCGGCCGGGGGTGCGGCCGTCGGGGTGCGGCGCCGTACGTCCTGACCGGCCTGGGGGGGGGGGGGGGGGGGGGGGGGGGGGGGGGGGGGGGGGGGGGGGGGGGGGGGGGGGGGGAGGGGGGGGGGGAGGGGGGGGGGGGAGGGTGGGGGATAACGA
>NZ_JBVJNN010000002.1:242000-257080 GCF_055583685.1 Streptomyces sp. NPDC104581 | reverse complement strand
ACCCCCCCCCCCCCCCCCCCCCCCCCCCCCCCCCCCCCCCCCCCCCCCCCCCCCCCCCCCCCCCCCCCCCCCCCCCCCCCCCCCCCCCCCCCGACGCACGAGGGGTGCGGCCTCCGTCCGGGTGAACCGTGCGCAACCGGTCCGGGGGCGATGTCCGACGGCGCCACCGCCGTGATCGACGGCTGATCGCCCCCGCCGAGGGGAGGCGGATCCCCGGACCCCGCCATACGCTCGTCCCCATGAGCATCGACCGGCGCGTGCTGCTTCGCGGCATGGGATGGGCCGCCGCAGCGAGTGCGGGCCTCACCCTGGCGGCCGACGCCGCCGGAGAGGCCGGCGAGGAGGAGCCCGCCGCCCGCCCGCGCCCGCGGGCACGCCCGGAGCGCCCGCTCCGGTGGGCCGCCGCCGCCCCCGCCGTCGAACCCCGGTCGTTCTGGCAGGAGCGTCCCCCGCCCCGGCGGAAGCCGGAGCGTACGACGGACGAGCTCAAGGCCGTCTTCATCCACCACACCAGCGGCCCCAACGACTACACCCGCCCCGAGGTCCCCGGCCTCATCCGCAGGTTCGCCGTCGACCACGTCGACGCCAGGCAGTGGGACGACATCGGCTACAACTTCCTCGTGGACCGGGGCGGCATCATCTACGAGGGCCGCGCCGGAGGCATCGCCAACCCCGTCGTCGGCGCGCACACCATCGGCTTCAACGTCTCCACCGTCGGCATCGCGGCGATAGGCGACTTCAGCGACGGTACGCCGGTCCCCGAAGCCATGGTCGACTCGCTCTCCCGGCTGATCGCCTGGAAGCTCGGGCTGTACGGGGTCGATCCGCGCGGCACGGCGATCCTGGTGTCCACGAACGACGCCAGCCGGTACAAGAAGGGCACCCGGCAGATCTTCCGTACGGTGTCGGGGCACCGCGACGGCTATTCGACACGCTGTCCGGGCGGCGCCCTCTACGCGGAACTCCCCCGCATCCGCGCCCGCGCCGCCCGCCTCCAGGGCCGCCCACCGGACCGGGCCTAGGCGTCGTCCGGCGAACCGTCCGGGGAAGTGCGCAGATGGGCGCGGGTGCCCTGGGGGCCGAACAGGACGAGAAGCTCCACCGCTCCGCCGTCGGCGCTGCCGAGCCAGTGCGGCAGGTGCGTGTCGAACTCGGCCGCCTCCCCCGGCGACATCGTCACGTCGCGCTCACCGACCACCAGCCGCAGACGCCCGTTCAGCACGTACAGCCACTCGGAGCCTTCGTGGGTCTGCGGGGTCGGCTCCAGCGGCCTCGGCCGGGCCGGGATGATCATCTTGAACGCCTGCGTACCGCCCGGCCGCCGGGACAGCGGCACGAAGATCATCCCGAACCGCCGCACCGGCTTGAGATGGATCCGGGGATCACCCGTGCGCGGCGCCCCCACGAGGTCGTCCAGCGGAACGTCGTACGTGCGTGCCAGCGGCAGCAGCAGCTCCAGGGTCGCCCGGCGCAGTCCGCTCTCCAGCCGGGACAGGGTGCTCTCCGACACGCCGGTCACCGCGGCGAGGTCGGCCAGGGTGATACCGCGTTCGCGGCGCAGGGCGCGCAGCCGGGGCCCGACGAGGGCGAGGACGTCGTCCGATTCGCGGTCCATCGGGCCATCTTGCCAGAACCGCAAGATCCCGTGCCGGATCGCATCGGGCCGGTCAAGACTGGGCCGCGTGCCCCGACAGCGACAGAAGGAGCCCCCGATGAACACCACCAGCGCGGTCACGTTCTGGGACGGCGTGTACGCGGCCCGGCCGGCCGCCACCGAGCCCCGGCCGAACGTACGCCTCACCGAGACGGTCGCGGATCTGCCGCCCGGCGACGTGCTCGATCTCGGCTGCGGGCAGGGCGGCGACGCCCTGTGGCTCGCCCGCCGGGGGTGGCGGGTGACCGCCGTGGACGTGTCGGCCGTGGCGGTCGAGCGGCTGACCGGCCTCGCCCGCGCGCACGGTCTGGACGGCCGGATCGACGCCGAGCGGCACGATCTGGGCAAGTCCTTCCCCCGGGGCACGTTCGACCTCGTCAGCGCGCACTATCTGCACACGCCGCTCGCCCTGGACAGGGGGACCGTGCTGCGCGCCGCCGCGCACGCCCTGCGGCCGGGCGGGCGGCTGCTGGTCGTCGACCACGGATCGACCGCGCCGTGGTCGTGGGACCAGGATCCCGGTGTCCGGTATCCGACGGCGCGGGAGGTCGCCGAATCCATCGGCCTGGACGGGGCGGCGTGGACCGTCGAGCGGACCGACGCGCCGCGCCGGACCGCTGCCGGGCCGGACGGACGCACCGCCGAGGTCACCGACCACGTCCTGATCGTCCGCCGTGCCGCGTGAACCGGCGCGGCTGCCGCGAGGAGGCACCATGAGCACCAGCACCACGGGCGGCGGACGCCGCCGCGACACCCCGCCGCCCCGGACGGGAGACAGTGAGGCCGAGGTGCTGCGCGGCTTCCTCGACCACCTCCGGGAGTCGGTCCTGAGGAAGGTCGAGGGCGCTCCCGAACCGGAGGTCCGTACGGCGGCGGTACCGTCCGGCACGAACCTGCTCGGCCTGCTCAACCACCTGACGTTCGTCGAGCGGGCGACGTTCCTCGGGGAGCGGGTGACCGACTGGCAGGGGACCTTCCGTGCCGCGCCCGAGGACGCTGTGGCCGATGTGGTCGCCCGGTACCGCGCGACGGTCGCGCGGGCGAACGGCGTACTCGACGGATGCGCCGACCTCGGCGCACCGCTGCCCCGCCCCCGGCCGAACAGCCCGGCGCCCAGCGTCCGTTGGGCCCTGACTCATCTGATCGAGGAGACGGGGCGGCACGCCGGCCACGCGGACATCATCCGTGAACTGATCGACGGCTCCACCGGCCGCTGACCCCCCGCCTCCCCGTACCCGCCGGGGCGGGGCCGGCGGCCCCGGCGCGGGCCGGAGGTCAGAGCGCGCGGTGCATGATGTGCAGCCCGACGTAGCCGTGCGCCGGGTGGCGGAAGCCCTCCGGGAGCGTGCCGAGCACCGTGAAGCCCAGTGATTCGTACAGCTTCACCGCGTGGATGTTGGTCTCCACGACGGCGTTGAACTGCATCGCGCGGAAGCCGGCCGTACGCGCCCACTCCAGGCTGTACTCGCAGAGCGCCCGGCCCACGCCTCGGCCCGCGTGCGCCGGGTCCACCATGTAGCTCGCGCTTGCGATGTGCGAACCGTTGCCCATGTGGTTGGTGTTCATCTTGGCGGTACCGAGGACCGTGCCCGCGTCGTCCACGGCGACGACCGCGCGGTTCGGCGGGGCCAGCAGCCACCAGTCCCGTGCGACCTCCTCGCCGAGGTCGGTCGGATAGGTGAACGTCTCGCCGGCGGCGACGATCCCGTGGAAGAACGGCCAGATGGCGGGCCAGTCCCGCGGGGTGGCTTCCCTGATCAGCATGGCCCCAGCATGCCGGGCCGGTGACCGGGACCGCCAGCGCTCAGGGTCTGTCGTCTGGATCGGGCCGGATCAGTGAGCGGGGTCCGGTGCGTGCGATCGCGAGGCGCAGGAGGGAGGCACGGCGGCGGAGCCGTGCCTCCCTCCTCCGCCGCCAACGCAGGGGGCACCTCCCGTGCCCCTCCGGGGGCTACGGGGGAGGGCGTGCGTGCCGGGGCACGCGAGCCCGGCGAGATCCACACGACGGGCCCCAGGGCCGGTGCCCCCGTGTACGCCGGTCAGCAGCGTGGCGCGGACAGGGGCGGGTACACGCGAGGACATGGTTGAGAAGACGAGCGTCCTTGTCCTGGACTGCGCCGAACCGATGGAACTGGCCGAGTTCTACGCCGCGCTCTTCGACGCGGAGATCCGCCCGTGGGGCGACCCCGACTACGTCGAGATCGTCGGCAACAACGGCGTCCACCTGGCGATCCACCGCGACCACGGCTACGCGCCCCCGAGCTGGCCCCGGCCCGACGACTCCCTCCAGGCCCATCTGCGCATCCTCGTGAAACGGGGTGAGATGGACGAGGCGGAGCGCGAGGTGATCGGGCTGGGCGCCAGACCCGTGGAGGCCAAGAACAACAGCGGCCCGCGCGACGAGCGGACGTACTCCGATCCGGCCGGTCACTCGTTCACGCTCGCGGTGTCGCCGGAACTCCCCCAGCAGCCCGAACGCCCCGCTGCCGATGTCACCACCGAGAACATCTCAGGGACGGGTGACGTATAACGGGACCGTCCTGTCGGTCGCGGTCCGGGCGCCGCTGCGCCAGTCGAAGGTGGTTGTCGGATGAGGCTCACGGTCCTCGGTGGCGGGGGCTTCCGGCTCCCCCTGGTGTACGGCGCGCTGCTCCGCGATCACGCGGCCGGCCGGGTCACCGACGTCGTGCTGCACGACGTCGACACCGCCCGGCTGGCCGCGATCGCCCGGGTGCTCGCCGACCAGGCCGCAGGGGTGGCCGACGCGCCGCGCGTCACGGTCACCACCGACCTGGACGAGGCCGTCCGGGGCACCGACTTCGTCTTCTCCGCCATCCGCGTCGGCGGTCTCGAAGGCCGCGCCGCCGACGAGCGGGTCGCGCTCGCCGAGGGAGTGCTCGGTCAGGAGACCGTCGGGGCCGGCGGGATCGCGTACGGGCTGCGCACGGTGCCCGTCGCCGTCGACATCGCGCGCCGGGTCGCCCGGCTCGCTCCCGACGCCTGGGTCATCAACTTCACCAATCCGGCGGGGCTGGTCACCGAGGCGATGGCGCGCCATCTCGGCGACCGGGTCATCGGTATCTGCGACTCCCCCGTGGGACTCGGCCGCCGGGTCGCACGCGTCCTGGGCGCCGACCCCGACAAGGCGTTCATCGACTACGTGGGCCTCAACCATCTCGGCTGGCTGCGTGGTCTGCGCGTGGACGGCCGCGACCAACTCCCGCGGCTGCTGGGCGATCCCGGCCTGCTGGGCTCGATCGAGGAGGGCAGGCTGTTCGGCGCGCAGTGGCTCCGGTCCCTCGGCTCGATCCCCAACGAGTATCTGCACTACTACTACTTCAACCGCGAGACGGTGGCGGCGTACCGCGGGGCGGAGGCGACCCGCGGCGCCTTCCTGCGGGACCAGCAGGCCCGCTTCTACGAGGAGATGACACGCCCCGGCACCCCGGCGCTGGCGGCCTGGGACCGTACCCGCGCCGAACGCGAGGCCACCTACATGGCGCACAACCGCGAGGCGGCGGGCGCGGGTGAACGCGCCGCCGAGGACCTGGAGTCGGGCGGGTACGAGAACGTCGCCCTCGCCCTGATGCGGGCCATCGCGCACGACAGCCGCGCCACGCTCGTCCTCAACGTCCGCAACCGCACGACGCTCTCGGTGCTGGACGCCGAAGCCGTCATCGAGGTCCCCTGCCTGGTCGACGCGAACGGCGCCCATCCGGTGTCCGTGGCGCCGCTGCCGTATCACGCGACCGGTCTGGTCTGCGCGGTCAAGGCCGTGGAGCGGGAGGTGCTGACGGCGGCGGAGAGCGGTTCGCGTACAGCCGCGGTGAAGGCGTTCGCGCTGCATCCGCTCGTGGACTCGGTGACGGTGGCACGGCGGCTGATGGACGGTTACCTGGCCGTCCACCCCGGTCTGGCGTATCTCGACCGGTCGGGCGGGCCGACTCGGTGACGGCAGGTCAGACGCCGACGATCAGTACCGCTCCCGATACCGCCGCGAACACCAGGACCGTGATCCGCAGCCTGGCAGCGTCGACGCGATGACGGGTGAGACGGCTGAGCCAGACGCCGAGCGCCAGGGCGGGCAGGAGCAGCAGGGCGGGCCCCATCTGCCCCGGTTCGCCCTGCCCGGTGGCGAACAGCAGGGCCAGGGAGGCGACTTCACCGACGAGGAAGCAGACGGCGACCGTCGAACGGAGTTCGGCCGGGGGCCGGTGCTGGTAGACGAGCGCCAGCGGTGGACCGCCGACTCCCGTCGCCGTCTCGGTGAGAGCGGTGACCGCACCTGCGCCTACGTACGCCGCCCGGCCCGGGGTGAACGCGGGCGCCGCCAGACTCACCACGGCGGCCAGCACCGTCGCGGTCCCGACGACCACCCCGAGGTGGCGTGCGGGGACCGCCCACAGCAGCGCCAGTCCCCCGGGCGTGGCCGCCAGCCGGGCCGCCGAGATCCAGCGGGCGCCCCGCAGGTCGAGGGCGGCGCGCTCCCGCCACGCCACGTAGAGATTGAGCGGGATCATCGAGACCAGCAGGAACACCGGCAGCAGTTCCGGGCCGACCAGGCCGGCGACCGGCGCGACGACGAGGGCGAAGCCGAGGCCGCTGGTGCCCTGGACGAACGCGGCGACACCGACCACGACGGCGAGGAGCACGAGCGCTCCGCCGCCGAGTCCCTGGCCCAGCGCGTCGATCACACCCGCCCCCCGGACTCCCGTCGCCGACCGCGCGCCGGTGCCGGTCTCCGCCGCGGCCCGGCGCTACGGGGACGGTACCCGCTGCCGTGGGATCAGCGTGCGACGACGGTGGTGTCCGGCGTGCGGGGTGTGAACCGGACGGGGAGCGACTTCAGGGACCGGACGAACGGGCCCGGCCGCCACGTGAGTTGCTCGCGCGGCGTGAGGAGTTCCAGGTCGGGGAGCCACTGCGTGAGCCGCTCGATGGCCTCGGTGGCGATGAGCAGGGCGTGCTGCTTGACGGGGCATTTGTGCGCTCCCGCGCCCCAGGACAGATGGGAGGCGTCGTTCGGGTGGTGCGGCTCGTCGGCGCTGTCCTGCTCGGAGAGGTAGCCGAGCGCTCCGTACGAGACGACGACGGGCACTCCCGTGCGCACCCACACACCGTGGAAGCTCAGCGGCTCGCGGGCGTAGAGGATGCCGTAGTTCGCCAACGGCGTCTCGTGGCGCAGGACTTCGAGGATCGCGTCCATCACGGGGCGGGAGCCGCTGGTGAGGGTGGAGTAGTAGGCCGGGTTGCCGAGCATCCGGGACAGGGCGTTGGCGACGAGGTTCGCGGTGGGCTCGTGCCCGGCGCCCATGGTGAGGAAGACCTGGAAGACGACCTCCTCGTAGGTGAGGTCCGCCGGGTGGTCGATCAGCCGGCTGGTCAGGTCGTCACCGCGTTCGAGGGTCTTGGCGGTGACGAGTTCGGTGACGTACTCGCCGTACTCCACCTCTCCGGCGGCGGCCTCGTCGCCGCCCTCCATCAGCCGTCCGAGCGAGTTGTTCAGACGGGCGCTCTCGCTGTCGGGCAGGCCGAAGAGGTTGTTGAAGATCAGCGTCATCAGGGGGCGGGCGAAGTCGTCGACGAGGTCGGCGCCGCCCGCCGGGCCGAACCGGCCCACCAGCAGGTCCACGACCCGGTGCACGCGCTCGCGCAGGTCGTGGGGCTCGACGAGGTCGAAGCCGTCGACGAGGGCGGTCCGGTAGCGCATGTGCGCGGCGCCGTCGGTGAACAGGGGGTTCGGGCGCCACTTCAGCATGCCGAGGATCGGCGAGTCCGGGGCGGCCGTCGCCTCCCACTCCCTGGAGTCGTGCGACCAGGTGCCGGGGTCGTGCAGGATGTCGAGCGCCGCCCGGCGGTCGGTGACGATGTACGCGGGCTCGCCGGGGGCCAGTTCGCCCCAGCCGACCGGCCCCTGCGCCCTGAGCGCCTCGTAGCGGCCGTGCGGATCGGCGGCGAAACCCTCGTCCCAGAGCCTGACCGGCGCGGAGAGGGAGAAGGCCGCCGCGGGTGCGGGATAGGAGATCACGGGATCACCAGCTCTGCGGGATGGGGGCGGTACCGGTGCCGGTGCCGGTGACGTCGGCGGGGACGGCGGGCGCCGCGGTGGCGGCGTGGCCCGCTATCAGCTGCTGCACCAGTGCGAGCAGCGCGTCGATGGAGGAGTTGGTGTCGCGGGCGTCGCAGACCACCATGGCGGTGCCGGGTTCCAGGTCCAGCGAGCGCCGCAACTGCTCCTCCGTGTAGGTGCGCGCGTCGGGGAAGGTGTTGAGCGCGACGGCGTAGGGCAGCCCCGACTCCTCGACCAGACCGAGCACGTCGAAGGAGTCGTCGATACGGCGGCTGTCGATGAGTACGAGGGCGCCGAGCGCGCCGTGGGAGATGTCCGCCCACAGCGAGCGGAACCGCTCCTGGCCCGGGGTGCCGAACAGGTAGAGCACGATTCCGGCTTCGAGGCTGATCCGCCCGAAGTCGATGGCGACGGTCGTGGTTGTCTTGTCCCGTACGCCGGCGAGGTCGTCCACGGCGACGGACGCCTCGGAGAGGTGTTCCTCGGTGTGCAGCGGGCGGATCTCGGACACCGAGTCGATCAGCGTGGTCTTGCCGACCCCGAACGGCCCCGCCACCAGGATCTTCACCAGCTCACGGGTGGTGTCGGGCAGGTGCAACCCGCCATCGGGGCCGTCGGTGGCATCGGTGCTACAGCTTGAGGGCGCGGAGGCCATCGGCCACTCTCTTCAACAGGTCGGGTGCGGGCAGGGCGGCTGCGGGTACGGGCGCGCGGAGGCTCACCAGTCCCTGGTCCGCCAGTTCGGCGGCGAGCACACGGACGGCGGAGACCGGCAGCTCCAGCAGGGCAGCGGCCTCCACGAGCGTGAGCGTTCCGCCGTCGAGCACCTCGAAGAGCGCGTGCCGGGCGGCGGGGAGTCCGTCGGGGGCGGGTCCCGCCTGACCGGTGAGCAGCGAGAGCCGCTCCAGATCGGTGTGGCTCGGCCGAGCCACACCGCCGGTGGACAGATAGGCGGGTACCAGTGGACGGCCGCTTCTGCGGCCGGTCATACCGGAGTGCCGCCCTGACCCCCGCGGGGTGCGGCGGTCATCGTCTTCTCGCCGAGTCTGGCCACCTGCGAGTGCACCCGGTGGGCCAGCAGGTCGAGCCGCACCTCCGGGCCCCCGTAGGCGGCGACACAGGTGCCGTGCGAGGTGGGCGCGACCAGGATGTAGCCGTGGTCGGACTCGATGACGATCTGGCGGATCTCGGAGTCGCCGTGGTCGGCGAAGGCGGCGGCGGCCGTACGGCACGCGCCCTGCACGGTGCTGGTGATCGCCGCCGTGCGTTCGGCGGTCGCCTGGCTCAGCGCGTCCGTGTAACCGGAGACGAGGCCGTCTCTGGTCAGCAGGACGGCCGCCCGCACATGCGGGATTTCCAGGATCGGATCGAGCACCCACGCCGTTTCGCCGGCGTCGCGGCTTTTCATCGCGGGTCGTTCCCTTCGGAGTCGGCTGTGGATCGTGCCGCCGCGGTGCCGGTCTGGAGCGCGCCGAGCGCCGCGGCGGAGTCTTCGGGGGTACGGGCGGGTGGTTGGGCCTGCTCGGGGGCGGGGCGGGCGGCGGGGACCACCGCCCCGGTGTCGGTGCGTGGGCGGCGTCGCCTGCGCTGGGGCAGGACGTCTTCGGCGGGCGCCGCGTCGTTTCCCTGTCCGGCGTCGACGTGGTCGTGGGGGGCGGGGGCCCGTGGGCCGTCGGCCGGGGTGGGACCGTCCCGGTCGGGCCCGCGGAGGTCGGGCGCACGGAGGTCGGGGGCGACGGGGCGGGGCGGGCGGGCGGTGGTCCGTACGGCCCGTGCGGACGCACTCGTTCTGATGGGCAGTCCGCCGGCCGTCTCCGGCACGGCCGGCTGTTCCGTCCCGGCGGGGCGGGTGGAGCGCGGCGCGGCGGCGGCCGGGGGGCGGACGACCGGGTCGACATGGCTGAGCAGATGGCTGTTGACGAGGAGCACCGCGCGTACTCCCCCGTACGGCGACGGGGTCGACAGATCGACGGACAGGTCGAACTGCCGGGTGAGCTGGCCGATCGCGGCGAGCCCCATCCGGGGCGGGTCACCGAGGTCGGACAGCAGGATCGGTTCGCTGCTCGCCACCATCCGCTGGGCGTAGGCCCGTTCGTCGGCGGACATCCCGACCCCGGCGTCGTCGATGGTGACGGCCACGCCGTGGTGGGCGCGTTCGAGGCTGACCGTGACGTCGGTGTCCCGTGAGGAGTGCCGCAGGGCGTTGTCGAGGAGTTCGGCGACGATGATCGCGACCGGTTCGACGGCGTGGGAGACGAGCGCGGTGCCGGGCTCCAGATGGTTGTTGACGCGGACGCGGTGGTAGCCGACGATCCGTGACTGGCCGCCGGTCACCGCGTCCACCAGGTGCGACTCCTGGCGGGCCAGCCCGACCCAGGCGCCGCACACCACGGCGGCGACCTGTGCGCGCCGCAGCGACTGCTCGTTCTCGTGGTCGAGTTCGAAGAGGGTCTGGGCCAGTTCGGGTTCGTCGTACTGCTGTTGGAGCCCTCTCAGTACGTCCTGGAGCCGGTAGAGGCCGGCCTGGATCTCGCGGGTGGTGCCGCGCATTCCGGCGCGCGCCGCCGCGTCGACCCGCTTGCGCTCCTGTGTCATGGCGCTCGACAACGCGCGCAGGACCCCGTCCAGTGCGGCGCCCGGTCCGGTGCGGGGGAAGCCGGGGCTGAGCGGGCCGGGCACCTGGACGTGCGGGTGCGCGGCGCGGGTCGCCACCGCGGGGACACGCCGGTTGGTGAGGTGAGCGATCTCGGCGGTGAGTTCGGCGGACACGCGATCGGCCTGCGACCGCGCGTCGTCCAGCAGCTCCCGGAGCCCGGCGATCTCCTCGCGGAGCCTGGACCGTTGGCGGCGGGAGCGGAGCAGCCCGCCTCCGAAGACGAGCGCCAGCAGGGTCCCGGCGGCCAGGCCGCCTGCGGCCAGAACCGTTTGCTCGATCATTCGGACGGACCTCGGGAGGATCGGGGGAATCTGACGGGCCGTACGGACCCGGAAGGCAGAACCGCACAGTACACACAGCGACGTCCCATGTGCGCAGAGTTCCGGCGAAGACCCCCACAGGGGAGGGGGACAACTCACGCCGTGGGCGCGCGGTGTCGTACGCCGTGAGCGCCGTGGTCGCACGCCGTGGGCGCCCGGTGGGCGTGCGTCGGCGGTGGCGCGGTGGCCGTACGCCGCCGGGAGTAGTGGCCGACTCCCGCTGCCGGATGCCGGGGAACGGGCCGCTCCGTAGCGTCGGCGGCGCCGGGGGCCGTTCCCCGGCCGGAGAAGGAGGACTGGAGGACTCCCATGAGAGTCAGGATTCGACGCGTGCGGACCGTGGCCGCTCTCGCCGCGCTGGTGGCCCTGGTGCCTCCCGCGGGACCGGCGGCGTCCGCCGACCGGGTGCCCGCGGCGCGTGTGGTGGGCGAGCGGGCGGGCCCGGCCGGTCTGGTGGATCTGGCCGTCGACTCACCGGCGTTGGGCCGCCGGGCGTCGGTGCGGCTGGCGACACCGGACGGGTGGGAGGACCGCCGCCCAGGTGACCGCTGGCCGGTGCTCTACCTGCTTCCGGGCGGGGACGGCGACCATCTGAGCTGGACCCGCGACTACGGGGTGCAGGATCTGCCCGAGCTGCGGAACGTGCTGGTGGTGATGCCCGAGATGCCGCTGTTCGGCTTCTACACGAACTGGTGGAACGAGGGCGCCGGAGGGCCGCCCGGTGTGGAGAGTTTCCACCTGGACGAGGTACTCCCGCTCCTGGAGCGGGAGTACGGCGCCGGTACGCGGCGCACGGTGGCGGGCGAGTCGCAGGGCGGGTTCGGCGCCCTCTCGTACTCGGCGCGGCGGCCGGGGACGTTCCGCGCGGCGGCGAGCTTCAGCGGGTACGTGCATCCGCTCCAGCACCCGCACGCCGTCAAGGCGGGCATGGACCATCTGGGGCTCGACTGGAAGGCCGTCTGGGGCGACCCGGTCGAGCAGCGCGCCAACTGGGCGGCGCACGACCCGTACCACCTGGCCGAACGGCTGCGGGGCGTGCCGGTGCGGCTGTCCGCCGGTGACGGGACGGCGGGCGTCCTTGATCCGCCGGACGTCGAGCCGGACGAGGAGATCCCGGGGCTGGAGGATCCCGCGGACCCGTTCGAAGACGATGTGATCTCGCCGACCGAGACGCTGATGGAGCGGGAGTCACGGGCGGTGGCGGCCCGGCTCCGGGAGGCCGGTGCGCTGGTGACGACGCACTTCTACCCGGGCACGCACTCCCCCGCCTACTGGGAGCGGGAGCTGCGCCACGCGCTGCCGATGCTGCTGAAGCCGCTGGTGGGCCGAGCGGGTGGCGCCGCGTCGCCGGACGCCGGGGCGGCCGGGGCGCGCGAAAGGAAGTTCCAGGGGTGACCTGTGTGCGCGTGGGCGGGACACGCGCGGTTCCGCCGGCGCGGTTCCGTCGAACGCGCGTTCAATGGGCAGGGCTCATCCCGGCGCGCGTCGGCGGTGTCCGCGCGTCAGCCACCCGTGCGGGTGACTTCGTCAGCCTTTCGTTCCGGACCGTCACCGGCCGGAGGGACCCGGATGACCAGTTCGGGACGGTCCCACCGCACCGCGGGCGGGTTCGCCGCCACCGTGCCGACGCGCTCCGCGCCGACACCCCGGTAGAAGCCCTCGGCGGGCGGATGCGACACCACGCGCACGGAGCGGACGCCGGCCGCGCGCGCCTCGTCCTTCATGTGGCCGATCAGCCGCCGCCCCACCCCGAGGCCCTGCGCGGCGTCGGCGACGAACATCAGGTCCAGTTCGGGCGGGGCGAGCAGCAGGGCGTAGAAGCCGAGCAGCCGTCCGTCCGGGGCTTCGGCGAGGAAGACCCGGTGGGTCTCGATGTAGTCGGGCCCCACGCGGTAGCCGGCGACCATGGGCGCGTACGGGCCCTCGTAAGCCCCGGACGACCGGATCAGTCCGGTCAGCCGCTTGGCGTCACGCGCCGTGGCCCGCCGTACGGACAGGCCGGCCGCGTCGCGGACCGCCCGGCGGGCGGCGCCGGGGCCGGGGCGACGGCCACTGGCAGTAATACGCGAGCTCATGATTCGAGTATTACGCATCGGGTGCGACCACCCGGACGGCGGGTCCCGCCGGGGCCGGTCGGGCTGCCGGGCCCCGGCCCTCCTTGTACGGTCGGGGGCGAGGGCCGGAACCGGCCGGACGAGAGGACGCGGTCATGCTGGGCAGAAGCGAGGCGTTCAGCGGTTTCGCCGTGGACGACATCCCGAGGGCCCGTCTCTTCTACGGCGAGACGCTCGGCCTGGACGTCACCGAGGCGAACGGCATGCTGCGGCTGCGCCTCGCGGGCGGGGCGGAGGTGCTCGTGTATCCGAAGCCGGACCATGTGCCCGCCACCTACACGATCCTCAACTTCCCCGTGGACGACATCGAGACGGCCGTGGACGAACTGGTCCGGCGGGGCGTGCGCTTCGAGCGCTACCCCGGCATGGAGACGGACGAGAAGGGGATCTTCCGGCTCGGCGGCCCGTACATCGCGTGGTTCACCGACCCGGCGGGCAACACCCTCTCCGTCCTCCAGGACCGCCCCGCCTGACCGTCCGGCGACTCGTCACGACCCCGGTGGCCGGCCCCGTCCGGTCTTCTCGTATCGTCCGTCGTGCGCTGCGGGTCTTTCTGCCGGACCCGTCCACGCGGGGGCACACGACGGCGGTTCGTACGGCGGTTCATGGTCAATGCACAGATGAAGGCCGCCCGGCAAGGGCGCGACCTTGGCCGATTCCGGACAGGCTCTCTCTCCCCAACTCGGGCCGGGGCGAGTGTTTTCGGCCATCGATCAGGTGCACGCAATTCGCATGTACGACACATAAGGCGTCACCGGCCACAGGGGCGACGCTCGGCCGATGTCGGCCGACCGGCCTCTCTCCCCGTTGTGCACACCACTGATATCGGACAGTCAACCGTCCCGCAAACCCTGCGTGTTCATCGGGTGACCCGTCGCAGCCTCTGATACGCGGGCTCAAATCCGCTGCTGCGCCAGGGGTTTCCGTATCTCTCGCGCGACCGTTCCGCCCCGTTGGTTCAATTTGCAGCAAACCGCAGCCCATGCGCGTGCAAAGAAAAACTGACGTTCTGTCAAGTGTCGTGCGGAGGCTGTCCCGTGGCGCGCATGGCCGGGGTCCGGAAGTGGGCCTTGTGTACGGGGCGCGGCCCGTCAACGATTCCATTCGTGCGGCTCGACAGGTCCGCGACCGGCAGAGACCGGCCACGGACCGGCGCACACGAACAACGGCCCACACCCCACGGGGCCGTGCTTTCCCCCCACCGATGGAGGATTTCGTGACCATCAAGCGCTTCTCCCCCTTCAGTGCCGTGTCCAGACGCGCTCGTCTGCTCGCCGTGACCTCCGGTCTGGTGACCGCCGTCGCGCTCGCGGCGCCGTCCGCGGTGGCCGCACCGGCCCCCGACGCGAAGGTGACGGCGGCTCAGCTCGCCGACGCCAGCTCCGCCGTACTCGACGCGGACGTGGCCGGCACCGCCTGGTACACCGACAAGGCCACCGGCAAGATCGTCGTGACCGCGGACAGCACCGTCTCGGCGGCCGAGCTGGCCGAGGTCAAGTCGGCCGTCGCCGGCACCGACGCCGGCGTGACGATCAAGCGCACGCCCGGCAAGTTCACCAAGCTGATCGCCGGCGGCGAGGCCATCACCACCGGTGGCGCCCGCTGCTCCCTCGGCTTCAACGTCACCAACGGCAGCGCCAACTACGCGCTGACCGCCGGTCACTGCACCAACATCGGCAGCAGCTGGTCCATCGGTTCGACCGCCGGCTCCAGCTTCCCGGGCAACGACTACGGCATCATCCAGCACTCCGACCCGGGTGCGGCCGACGGCAGGGTCTACCTGTACAACGGCAGCTACCAGGAGATCGACGGCGCGGCCGACCCGTCCGTCGGTCAGGGTGTCTCCCGCAGCGGCAGCACGACCGGCCTGCACAGCGGCACGGTCACGGGCCTCAACGCGACCGTGAACTACGGCGCCGACGGCGTCGTCACCGGCATGATCCAGACCAACGTCTGCGCCGAGCCCGGCGACAGCGGCGGCGCGCTGTTCTCCGGCAGCACGGCGCTCGGTCTCACCTCCGGCGGCAGCGGCAACTGCTCCTCCGGCGGCACCACGTTCTACCAGCCGGTGACCGAGGCCCTCGGCGTCTACGGCGTCTCGATCATCTGACGACCCGATGCGTCCGGGCCCCGGGGGTGACGATCCCCTGAAGCCCTCAACGACGCAGGGACGAGCTGTCCCCGGGGGGGGGGGGGGGGGGGGGGGGGGGGGGGGTGGGGGGGGGGGGGGGGGGGGGGGGGGGGAGGCGTGGGATCGGGGCTGCTC